>DASQBO010000312.1:0-11086 GCA_035635175.1 Casimicrobiaceae bacterium
CGCGGCGCGCGGCAGCTTCGATCGCGAGCTCGCGACCGACTCGCGCGAAGCGGCGCTGTTCTTCTCGAACCTCCGCCAGGCGCTCAACACCGGCTACTTCGTCGAAGAGGACCCGCGCACCGGCGACCTGACCACGGTCGCGGTCCCGGGATACGTGTACTTGCCCGACCGGGGCGGCGCGGCGAATCAGCCGATCGGATTCGGACTGTTCAAGGCGATCGACATCGGCTTCGAGCTCTGGCTCACCGGCGTCGACGCGGGGTGGCGTGGACACGGTCACGGCCGTGCGATGCTGTCCGCGCTCCTCGCGACGCCTCCGGGCAAGCGCGCGTACATCGTGCGCGTGCACCGCTTCGGCTGCGACAGCCCGGCGATGGCACACCTCCTCTCTTCGTTCGGCTACGTCCTCGTCCAGGAGACGCGCAACCACGCGCTCTACCTGCGCACCGATTCGCCGCCCGAGCTCGGCCGCCGCCTACGCGACTGGATTCCGCGCGAGGCTGCGCGCTGACTGCGCGGGCGCCCGCCCGGTCCTCGCGAGACTTCCTTCGCCGTCGGCCTCCGCGCCGCGCCGCCTCGTCCGTATGGAAACGCCGCTGCCCGCGCCCGCCCCGCCTGCGCCCGCCTCCGACGCGCCCCCGCCCGAGGGGTGGGCGGTCCCCGGCGGCCGCGGGCTCGATTGGTGGTCGAGCGCGTGGCGGATGTTCACCGGCGCGCCCATCCCTTGGCTGGTGATCACGGTCGTCTATCTCGCGATCATGTTTGCGCTGTCGCTGATTCCGTTCCTCGGCCAGTTCGCGGTGTCGCTGCTCCACCCCGTGCTGCTCGGCGGCATCCTCCTGGGCTGCCGCGAGCAGGATCGGGGCGGCACGCTGGCCGTCGCGCACCTCTTCGCCGGCTTCAGCGAGAAGCTCGGCCCGCTCGTCATCCTCGCGCTCCTCTATTTCGCCGGCTGGCTCGCGATCGGGTTCATCGCGGTCGCGCTCCTGATGATGGCGATCGGCGGCAGCGCGCTCGCGGTGCTCACCGCGGGCGACCCGATGCAGGCGGGGTTCGCGGCGCTCGGGGCGATGAGCGTCGGCGCACTGCTCGTGATCCTCCTGTGCGCGCTCCTGGTCGTGCCGCTGCTGATGGCGTTCTGGTTCGCCCCGCCGCTCGTCGTGCTGCGCGGCGACGAGCCGGTGGCCGCGATGACGACGAGCTTCCGCGCGTGCCTCCGCAACGTCTCGCCGTTCCTGATCTACGGCCTGCTCGGCATCGTGTTCGTCGTGCTCGCCTGCATCCCGCTCTTTCTCGGGCTGCTCGTGCTCTTCCCCGTCGGCATCGCGACGATCTACACGAGCTACAAGGACGTCTTCGGCACGCCGCCGGCGGGCTGACTTCCGCGGCCTCCGCGTTGCCTCGGTCGTTCGTTGTGTTGAAGCGGTCGGCCGCTTGCGGCGACTCGCGATTGCTCGCTCCCCCTCGCCTTCGGCCGGGGCCCCGGCGAGCCGCTCGCGCCGCTAATGCGCCCGCTCCCAGTTGGGGCCGGCGCCGACGTCGACGACCAGCGGGACCGACAGCGTGGCGACGCCCGTCATCCTCTCGGGCAACTCCGCCTTCACGCGCGCGAGCTCGCGCTCCGGGACCTCGAGCACGAGCTCGTCATGCACCTGCAGCACGAGGCGCGCCGCGAGCTTCTCGCGGTCGATCCAGGCGGCGACCGCGATCATGGCAAGCTTCACGAGGTCGGCGGCCGTCCCCTGCATCGGCGCGTTGATCGCCGCGCGCTCGGCCCCGGCGCGCCGCGGACCGCCCGCGGCCTTGATGTCCGGCAGGAAGAGCCGGCGGCCGAACACCGTCTCGACGTAGCCGTGATTGCGCGCGAACTCGCGCGTCGCCTGCATGTACTCGGCGACGCCGGGATAGCGCTGGAAATAGCGGTCGATGAACTGCTGCGCGGCGGCGCGCTCGATCCCGAGCTGCTGCGCGAGGCCGAACGGTCCCATCCCGTAGATGAGGCCGAAGTTCACTGCCTTGATGTAGCGCCGCTGGTCGGCGCTGACCTCCGCGATCGGCACGCCGAAGACGTCGGCAGCCGTCGCGCGGTGAATGTCGGCGCCTTCGCGGAACGCCTTCACGAGCGCCGCATCGCCCGAGAGGTGCGCCATGATCCGCAGCTCGATCTGCGAGTAGTCAGCCGACACGACGACGCTGCCCGGCGGCGCGACGAACGCCTCGCGGATCCGGCGGCCCTCGGGCGTGCGCACCGGGATGTTCTGCAGGTTGGGATCGCTCGACGCGAGGCGGCCGGTCACCGCGGTCGCCTGGCTGAACGTCGTGTGCACGCGCCCCGTCGCGGCGTTCACCATCTGCGGCAGCTTGTCGGTGTAGGTCGACTTGAGCTTGGTGAGCGCACGGTGCTCGAGGAGCACTTTCGGCAGCGGGTAATCGGCGGCGAGCTCGGTCAGCACGTCCTCGTCGGTCGACGGCTGACCCGTGCTCGTCTTGCGCAGCGCCGGGAGCTTCATCTTGCCGAACAGGATCTCGCCCAGCTGGCGCGGCGACGCGAGGTTGAACGGCTGCCCCGCGAGCTCGTACGCCTGCCGCTCGAGCGCCATCGCCCTCGCGCCGAGCTCGCCGCTCTGCGTCGCGAGCAGCGCGGCGTCGATCATGACTCCCTGGCGCTCCATCCGGAACAGGATCTCGCGCACCGGGATCTCGATAGCGTCGTACACGTGGGCGAGCTTCGCGTCTTCGGCGATGCGCGGGTGCAGGTGACGGTGAAGCTGCAGCGCGATGTCGGCGTCCTCGGCGGAATACGCCGTCGCGTCGTCGAGCGCCACCTGATCGAAGCCGATCTGTTTCGCGCCCTTGCCCGTCACCTCGGCGTAGGCGATGGTCTTCACGCCGAGGTGCCGCCACGCGAGGTTGTCCATGTCGTGGGGCCGGTGCGCCTCGAGCACGTAGGACTCGAGCAGCGTGTCGTGCGCGACGCCTGCGAGCGCGAGGCCGTGATTCGCGAACACGTGCTGGTCGTACTTGAGGTTCTGGCCGACCTTCTTCTTCGCAGGATCGGCGAGCCACGGCGCGAGCCGCGAGAGCACCTGCTCGAGCGGAAGCTGGTCGGGCGCGCCGGGGTAGCGGTGCGCGAGCGGCACGTAGCACGCGCGGCCCGGCTCGATCGAGAGCGCGAGTCCGACGATCTTCGCCTGCATGGGATCGAGGCTCGTCGTCTCGGTGTCGACGCAGACGAGATCAGCGCCCTCGACCGCGGTCATCCAGCGCTCGAACGCGGCCGCGTCGAGCACCGTCTCGTAGTGCCGCGGGACGGGCGGCGGGGCATCGGCGGCGCGTCCGGGCTCCGCGGAGGGAGCGTCGGCGAAGCGGCGCGTGTCGTCGCGCGCCGCGCGGTCGGCGATCGCCCCGCCGGGATCCGCGTCGCCGCCCGGAATGTCACGAAGCCAGCTCTTGAACTCGAAGCGCTCGTAGAGGGTGCGCAGCGCCGCTGCCGCCGGGGGGTTCCGCATGAGGTCCGTCGGCTTCACCGGCAGCGCGCAGTCCGTCTTCACGGTGAGGAGCTTCTTCCCGGTCGGCAGCCACGCGAGCGTCGCGCGCAGGTTCTCGCCGACGACGCCGGGGATCTCGCTCGCGTGCGCCATGACCTGGTCGAGCGTGCCGTAATGGTTCAGCCATTTCGCCGCCGTCTTGGGGCCGACCTTCGGGACGCCCGGGACGTTGTCGACCGCGTCGCCGGTGAGCGCGAGGAGATCGAGCACCTGGTCCGCGCGCACGCCGAATTTCGCGACGACGCCCGCCTCGTCGAGCTTCTCGTTGCTCATCGTGTTGACGAGCCGGATGCCGGGCCGCACGAGCTGCGCGAGATCCTTGTCGGACGTCGACACCGTGCAGTCGATGCCGGCCGCCGCGGCCTCGAGCGCGAGCGTGCCGATCACGTCGTCGGCCTCGACGCCGTCGACCATCAGCAGCGGCCAGCCCTGCGCGCGGACCACCTCGTGCAGCGGCACGATCTGCCGCGCGAGGTCGTCCGGCATCGGCGGCCGGTTCGCCTTGTAGTCGGGGTACCAATCGTCGCGGAAGGTCCTGCCCGGCGCGTCGAACACGACGGCGAAGTAGTCGGGCTTCTCGTCTTCCGCTATCCTGCGCAGCATCGAGACGACGCCGCGCAGCGCGCCCGTCGGCTCGCCGCGCGAAGTCCTGAGATCGGGCAGCGCGTGGAACGCGCGGTAGAGGTACGACGAACCGTCAACGAGAACCAGCGAAGGCATGGCACCGACTCCCAAGATCCCGGAGCTCATCGATCCTCAGGCGATGTACACGACCAACGGGCAGGAAGCCTGGCGGGTGCTGGGGATTATGGCAGAGTTCGCCGCGGCGACAGAGCGGCTGCGCGGGATGCGGCCCGCGGTGTCCATGTTCGGCAGCGCGCGCATCCGCGAAGGACATCCGTATTACGCGAAGGCCGAGCAGATCGCGCGGCTCCTGTCGGACGCCGGCTTCGCGGTGATCTCGGGCGGCGGCCCCGGCCTCATGGAAGCCGCGAATCGCGGCGCGTTCGCCGGCAGGTCGCCCGCGATCGGGCTCAACATCCTGCTGCCGCACGAGCAGGGCGGCAACGCCTACCAGGACGTGAGCTTCGACTTCCGCTACTTCTTCGCGCGCAAGATGATGTTCGTGCGCTGGGCGTCCGCGTACGTCGTGCTGCCGGGCGGCTTCGGCACGCTCGACGAGCTGTCCGAGTGCCTCACGCTGGTGCAAACCGGCAAGAGCCGCCGGATCCCGATCATCCTCGTGGGCCGCTCCTTCTGGCAGGGTCTCATCGACTGGGCAGGAGCGTCGCTGGTCGGCGAAGGGATGATCGGCGAGCAGGACCTCGACCTCATGCAGATCATCGAGGAACCGAAGGACATCGTCGAGGCGATCTTCAATTTCTACGAGAGCCGCGGCTTCCAGCCGACGCGCGAGGAACGCGCGAAGATGCTGAACCTGTAGTTCCCGCGCGGTTCGGCGGCGGCTGGCGAGTCGCCGGCCGAACGTCGGCCGCACGCCCTCCGCGAGCGCCCGGAGCCGGCGCCGCGGCGTCCTCCGGCGCGCGCGGAACGCATCAGGGCGCGGCGCCTCCAACGTGTCATCGGCGCGACGATTTTCGCCGCGTTCCCTCTGCTAGAATCGGGGCTATCGAGAGCCGCATGACTCGCCTCGCCCGCCCGTTCGCCGTCGCCGCGTGCGCCTCCCTCCTGGCGACGCTTCCCGCGCGCGCCGCCGACAGCGGCGCGCCGCCGGCGACGGAGCCGTTGCCGGAGATTCCGGCGCCGCCGAACGTCGAGGACGCCGACCTCGGCCCGCAGGTCACGATCATTCAGCGCGACCGCGACACGGTCGAGGAAGCCCGCGTCAACGGCATCATCGTCTGGATTCGCGTCACCCCGCGCCACGGGCGGCCCTACTACCTGATCCCGACGGGGGGCGGCAACACGTACATACGCCGCGACAGCCTCGACACGGCGCTCAAGGTGCCGATGTGGGTGCTGTTCACGTGGTGACCCGGTAACCTTTCCCGCGCACGCCCGGCGCTGCCGGCGCGCCGCGCGCGCCGCGACGCACGATGTCGGTCTACACGCAAGTCACGCCGGAGGAGCTCGAAGCCTGGCTCGCCCGCTACGCGGTGGGGACGCCGACCGAGCTCGCGCCGATCGCCGCGGGCATCGAGAACACGAACTACTTCGTCACGACGACGAAGGGCCGCTTCGTGCTGACGCTCTACGAGCGGCTGCCCGCGCAGGAGCTTCCGTTCTACCTGAACCTGATGGCGCACCTCGCCCGCGCGGGCGTCGAATGCCCCGCGCCGGAGCCGGACCGCACGGGCGCGCTCTTCAGCCTGCTCAACGGCAAGCCGGCCGGGCTCGTCACGCGCGTCGGCGGCGCTCCGATCGAGGCGCCCGACACGAGCCACTGCGCTGCCGTCGGCGCGGCGCTCGGCCGCCTGCACGTGGCGTCGGCGAAATACCGTGCGCGCCTCACCAACCGGCGCGGGCCGGGCTGGTGGCGCCAGGCGGCGCGCGCGGTGCGGCCTCATCTCGACCCCGACCGCAACGCGCTCCTCGCCGCTGAACTCAAGTTCCAGACCGGCTTCGGCAAGGGGACGCTCCCGCGCGGCGCGATTCACGGCGACCTCTTCTGCGACAACGTGCTGTTCGAAGGCACCAGGGTCTCCGGCATCGTCGATTTCGGGTTCGCCGCGACGGACTTTCTCGCCTACGACCTCGCGATCACGGTGAACGACTGGTGCATCGTCCGCGACGGCCCCGAGGCGGGCGTGCTCGCCCCCGAACTGGTCGCGGCGCTCGCCGGTGCCTACCAGGCGGTGCGGCCGCTGACCGCCGACGAGCGCACGCAGTGGCCGGCGCTGCTGCGCGCAGCCGCGCTGCGGTTCTGGCTGTCCCGGCTCTACGATCTCCACCTGCCGCGCCCGGGCGAGCTCGTGCACGCGAAGGATCCCGCGCACTTCGAGCGCATCCTGCGCGAGCGCATCGCGCAGCCCGCCAGGTTCCCCGAGCGTGCGCCGGCGGCAACGAGCGTGGCGACGGTGCCGTGAGCGCGAGCGCTCCCTTTCCCGCGATCCCCTTCGCGCGGCGCAACGCGGCGCACGGCGCGCTGTGGCTGCGCCGCGCGTTCGCGATGCTGTCCGAGCACCGTGTGCGGTGGCTGCTCCTGCTGCTCGCGTATTACGTCATCATCGTGTCGATCGACTTCGTGCCGATCGTCGGCGCGTTCGTCGCGCCGCTGCTCAAGCCCGTGTTCGCCGTCGGCTTCCTCGCCGCCGCGTGGTCGCAGGAGCGCGGCGAGCCGCCCTCGTTCGGCCAGCTCTTCCGGGGCTTCCGCTCGGACCTGCGCGCGCTCCTGCCGCTCGGCGCCGTGTTCGTCGCCGGCATGACGGGCGCCGTCGTCGCGACGTCGTTCGTCGACGGCGGCAAGCTGCTCGAGGTGCTCGCGGGCTCCGCGCGGCCCGACGAGGCGTTCGCGGGCCGCAGCGACGTCCAACTCGCCATGCTCTTCGGTGCGCTCTGCGCGCTGCCGGTCGTGCTCGCGCTGTGGTTCGCGCCGGCGCTGGTCGTCTTCCAGGACTGCGGCGCGGGCCGCGCGCTCGCGACGAGCCTCCGTGCGGCGGTGGCGAACTGGCGCCCGATCGCGGTCTACGGTCTGCTTCTGTTCTTCTACGGCGGCGTGCTTCCCGGCGCGGTCGCCGCCGTGATCGCCGCGATCGCGCCGCGCGAGGTGGCCTCGGCGACGCTCATGCTCCTGCTGCTGCCCTACCTCGCCCTTCTCGTCGCGACGCTGCACATCTCCGACTACGTGAGCTACCGCGACGTCTTCCACCCGGACGAGGTGCCGCCCTCGCGCGACGCCACCGGCTCCGCGGCCCCGTCGTAGTCCGCCGCGGGCGGAGCGATTGAGCGTGCCCGGCGAACGATTCCCGCAGCGCGTCGCGCGGTGGCTCCCCGGCCTCGCGCTGTTCGTGCGCTACCCGCGCGAGGCGCTCCCGGGCGATCTCGTCGCCGGCGCGTCGGTCGCGCTCGTCACGATCCCTTCGGCGGTCGCGTGCGCGGAGCTGATCGGGATGGCGCCGATCACGGGCCTCTACGCCGCGCTCGGCGGGATGCTCGGGTACGCGCTGCTCGGCACGGCGCGGCGCGTGATCGTCGCGCCGGATCCCGCCGTCGCGGTGGTCGCGGGCAGCGCGATCCTGCCGCTCGTCGCCGGCGACGCGACCCGGATCCCCCTCCTCGCCGCGGCGCTAGCGTTCATCGTCGCGGCGCTGCTGCTCGTCGCGGCGCGCGTGTCCGCGGGCCTCGTCGCCGACCTCCTGTCCAAACCGGTGCTGACGGGATATCTCAACGGCGTCGCGCTGATCCTGATCGCGACCCAGCTGCCGCGGATGACCGGAGTCCCGCTCGCAGCCGAGGACTTCTTCCCGCGCGTCGCCGAGGCCCTCCGCGCGCTGCCGCGCGCGAGCGCGCCGACGCTCGCGCTCGGGCTCGGCCTCCTCGCATTCCTGCTCGCACTGCGCCGCTGCCTGCCGCGCTGGCCGGGCCCGCTGCTCGCGTGCATCGCGGCCGCGGCCGCCGCGCACGCGTTCGACCTTCCGGCGCACGGCGTCGCCGTCCTGGGGCACGTGCCGCGCGGCCTGCCGGGCATGCACCTTCCCGTCGTCGGGCTCGCCGAGGCGAGGGCGCTGCTCCCGGCCGCCATCGCCATCGCGTTCCTCGCCTTCGCCGAAGGCGTGGTCCTCGCGCGCGCGTTCGCGGCGCGCCACGGCGAGGCGATCGGAACGAACCGCGAGCTCGTCGCGTTCGGCGCGGCGAACGCCGCAGCCGGCGCGCTCGGCGGGTTTCCGGTCAATGCGAGCCAGTCGCGCTCGGCGATCGCCGACGCGTCCGGCGCGAGCACGCAGCTCGCGCAGTGGGCGGCGGCCGCGCTGCTCGCGCTGTTCCTCCTCTTTCTCGCGCCGCTGCTCGAGCGCGTCCCGCTGGTCGCGTTCGCGGCGATCCTCGTGTTCGCCGCCTTCACGCTGCTCGATGCCGCGACGCTACGGCAGATCGCGCGCTTCGACCGGCCCGCGTTCTGGCATTCGCTCGGCGTCACCGTCGCCGTATTGGTCCTCGGCCTCGTCCCGGGCCTCCTTCTGGGAATGGCGCTGTCGCTCGTGCGGCTCGTCGTCGACGTCTCGCGGCCGCGTGACGCGATGCTTCGGCGCCTGCCCGGCGACCACCGGTTCCACGATCTCGACGACGATCAGCCGGGATCGTCGCCGCCCGGCGTGGTCGTCTACCGGCTGTACGCGCCGCTGATCTTCGCCAACGCGCGCCACGTCGCCGACCGGGTGCGCGCGCTGATCGCTCGCGCGGCCGAGCCGGTGCGCTGCCTCGTGTTCGACCTGCAGGCCGTCACTTCGATGGACATCACGGCGATCGAGATCTTCCAGAGACTGTGCGAGGAGCTCGCCACCGCCGGGATCGACGTGCGGATCGCGCACGCCAATCGGCCGCTGCGCGAGCAGCTCACGCGGCAGGGCGTGGCCCGCGAGCTCGGCGCGGACCGGTTCTTTCACGCCGCGTGGGAAGCGGTCGAGGATTTCGCTGCGCACGCGGACCGCGCGCCTGATCGCTCGCGGCGCCGGTGAGGCGCGCGAGTTGCCCTCGCCGTTCGGCTGACTGGCGTCGCGGCCGCGAACTCGCCTACCATAATGCTTCACGAGCCCGGAGGGTCCGCCGATGCAGCGGACCCCGGAGGACGGCGAGAGGAGGACGATGCAGGAGAACGACGGCAAGCGCCGCGGATCGGGAGTCGCGCGGGTACTCTGGACGGTCGCCGCCGTGGTGCTGGTCGCCATGCTGCTGTGGGGCAGCGACCAGATCACGCTGCAGGGCGAGCGCACCATCTACACGGTCGACTGCGAAGGCGGCACCTGGCAGGGCCGCGAGTGCAGCAGCCGCCTCGTTCCGGCCAAGCGCTACGCGTTCCGCGCGAGCAAGTCGCGCAACGAGGTGCTGTACTGGATCCGCGGCTCGGACGCGCCCTCCGGAAGATACTCCGACTGCAAGGTGACCGACCGCGACAACTGGTCGTGCAACGTCGCCTCGGGCTCCGGCGGGTCCACGATCGCCTTCGAGATGGTGAAGGGTCGTCCCACGCCCGCGGGAAGCGTGGCTCCCGTGTCATACCACTCGGTCCCGAAGTGGAAGTGGTGGCTGATGGACGCCGGCTTCCACGGCTTCAAGGTCGCGTCCGACTGAAGAGGCGGCGGGGCCGTCAAGCCGCCTCGAGCTTCGCGTACTCGAGCGCGAGCCACTTCGCGCCGCCGTCGCGAAAATTGACCTGGACGCGCGCGTCGGCGCCCCGGCCCTCGGCGTCGACGATGACGCCGAGCCCGAACTTCGCGTGGCGGACGCTCTGGCCGATGCGCCACCGCGGCGCTTCGGGCGCCCCGCGCTGCGGCACGGCCGCCGTGCGCGACGCCCAGGCGGGCGCCTCGGCGGCGCCCCATTCCGCCGGATCGACGTCGGTCGCGTCGTGCGAGCGCCGGCGCGGCGGCGAGAGCCAGGCGACCTGATCGCGCGGAATCTCGTCCATGAAGCGCGAGGGGATGTTGTAGCGGACCTGGCCGTGCAGCATCCGGCTTTGCGCGTGCGTGAGATAGAGGCGCCGCCGCGCGCGCGTCACGGCGACGTACATGAGGCGCCGCTCCTCCTCGACGCCGTCGTACTCGGACAGGCTGTTCTCGTGCGGGAACAGCCCCTCCTCGAGCCCCGTGACGAACACCGTATGGAACTCGAGGCCCTTCGCCGCGTGCACGGTCATGAGCTGCAGTGCCGGCCGGCCCTCGGCGGCCTGCGTCTCGCCCGCCTCGAGCGCAGCGTGCGCGAGGAACGCCGTCAGCGGATCGACCGCACCCTGCGCGGCTCCGTCGCCGCCGTCGCCGAGCGCGATAGGCGCGTCGACGGCGAGGTCGGCCTCGCGCAGGAAGGAGTCGGCGGCGTTGACGAGCTCCTCGAGGTTGTCGAGACGGTCCTGGCCGTCCTTCTCCGCGCGGTAGTGCGCGTTGAGGCCGGACCGCTCGTTCACGTCGGCCACCGCTTCCGGCAGCATGAGCCCGGCGCCCGCCGCGCGCAGCGACTCGATCAGCGCGACGAAGCCCGCGAGGCTCGCGCCGGCCTTGCCCCTGGCGGCGCCGGCGCGCGCGGCCTCCCACAGGCTCGTCCCCCGCTCGCTCGCCGCGTCCTGCAGCGCTTCGAGCGTGCGCGCGCCGATCCCGCGCGGCGGGAAGTTGGCGACGCGCAGGAACGCGCCGTCGTCGTCCGGGACGGCGACGAGGCGCAGGTACGCGAGCGCATGCTTCACCTCCGCGCGCTCGAAGAAGCGCATCCCGCCGTACACGCGATAGGGAACCGCCGCGTTGAAGAGCGCGTGCTCGAGCACGCGCGACTGCGCGTTCGACCGGTAGAGCACGGCCACCTCGGACAGCGAAACGCCCTCGACGGCCAGGCCATTCGCGATGTCGACGACGAAGGCGGCCTCGTCGAAGTCG
>DASQBO010000313.1:0-5400 GCA_035635175.1 Casimicrobiaceae bacterium
AGCAGTAACCAAAAAAATGGCGAATGGGAACATAGCGCAGCCAATACTCTGCTACTGAACCGCATCAAGATCCGCTCGCTCAACTTCATGCGCGGGCGGACGTTCCTCAACCGCTACATCATCCTCGACGAGGCGCAGAACCTGACGCCGAAGCAGATGAAGACGCTGGTGACGCGCGCCGGCCCCGGCACCAAGGTCGTCTGCCTCGGCAACATCGCGCAGATCGACACCCCCTACCTGACCGAGGGCAGTTCCGGCATCACGTACGTCGTCGACCGCTTCAAGGGCTGGTCGCACTCGGGGCACGTGACGCTGCAGCGCGGCGAGCGCTCGCGGCTCGCCGACCACGCGGCGGAGATCCTCTAGCCCCGCCGTCGCCGGCGCCGCCGCACGGCGCGCCGGCGCGGTACCGTCACTTGCAGGCGGTTCCGGGCGCCGTGAAGATCTGCCGGGTGATCGGTTTCGATTGCGTTATTGCGATCGCCATCCCCGGCAGCTTCACCGTGTAGTCGAACTTCGCGTTGTTGCCGTCGGCGAAGGTCAGCTTCATGGTGCCGACGGGGGGATTGGGCGCGAACCGGCTCTTGTCGTAGGCGTCGAACCGCGGACCCGACGGCCGGTAAAGGTCGCCGCTATAGACGCCGGGCGCGTCCTTGTTCGCCGTCGCCACGAGCCACATCGGGGTCCCGTCGAAATCGTAGGTGAACCAGCTGGCGAACAGGGTGTCGCCCTGGTGCGCGAAGTTGATGCCCCACCCCGATTCCGTGCCCGGGTTCGCGCTGGTTCCGGCCCACCAGATGTCCTGGAAGTTGGTTGCGGCCGCGAGATTGGCCTGCGTGGCGCAGGTCGCCAGCGCGGCGGCGCTCAGCACCTGGCGCGTGATCGTCTTGGTCTGGCTGACCTTGCCGGTGGGCAGGTTCACGTCGTAGTGGAACGTTCCGTTGTTGGCATCGGAGAAGGTCAGCGTGGCCACGCCGATCGGCGGCGGCGGGCCGCCCGCCTGGACGAACGGGACGGCGTTGAAAGGGGGCCCGGAGCTCGCGTAGAGATTGCCGGCGTAGGTGCCGGGCGTCGTCTTGTCGTCGGCGATCAGCGTCATCCACCAGCCCTTGCCGGTGGTGTCGTAGGTAAACCAGGTTCCGAAGATGACTTCGCCCTGGTGCGCGAGGTTGATTCCCCAGCCGTCCTCCGACGCCGCGGGTGCCCTCCACCACAGGCCCTGGTAGTTGGCCACGACCGGCCCGCCTACCACGCTCGCGATGTATGCGCTGATGTCCGTGATCTCGGCGAGCGACAGCGCCGCCAGGTCCGGACGGCTCATCTGCGCGACAGTCGCGATGGCGTTCTGCAACTCCGAAGGGTTTCCCGCCGCCTTTTTCGCGGGATCTTTGCCCGCAAGCGTGTGGCAGTCGTTGCAGTGGGCGCTGAAGAGGAGCCTCCCGCTGACGGGGTCGCCGGCCGCGCGGGCGAGGCCCACCGACATCAGCATTGCGCCAACCGCCAGCAACGATGCGAATCGCGATATCGTCTTCATCGGTCCTCCTCGTCGTATGAGGCTTGCGGCTGCTCCGCGGCCGGTCCGCTGCACGCGCCGGAGCGCGCCGCGCCGAGTTGCCGCACCGGTGAGGGCGGAGTCTATTTTTGCCGGCGGCCGCGTACCAAACGGTTCCCGACGAAGCCGAAAAAACGAGGTGTGAGCCCCTTCCGAGCGGCGATGAGCCCGGAAGGAGGTCGGCCCCGGACGGGGCCCGTCACATCTGCCGGAAGAGATGCGCGAACGACGCGCTGACCTGCAGCTTTTCCTTGCGCTGCTTGAGCTCGATCTCGGGGTGCCCGCGCAGGTCGCGGTGAACAGCGGCGATGGCGTTCACATTGACGATCGTGCCGCGGTGGATCTGGAAGAACGTCTCGGGGTCGAGCTCCTCGAGGAGCTCCCTGATCGTCTTGTTGATCAGCGACTGGCTGTTCGCGGTGACGACCGCGGTGTACTTGTTGTCGGCCTGAAAGTAGCAGATCTCGTCGACCGTGATGAGGCGCACCGTCCGGCCCTGCGCGACCGAGATCCAGCGCAGGTGGCGCCGCGACGTGCGGCCCCGCTCCGCGAGCGTCGCCAGCAGGGCGTCCAGGTTGGCCGGCCGGTCCCGCATCCGCTCCTTGACCCGCGCGATCGCCGTCGCCAGGCGCGCGGCCGCGAACGGCTTGATCACGTAGTCGACGACGCCCTCGTCGAACGCGGCCACCGCGTACTGGTCGTACGCCGTCACGAACACGACGTGGCACCGCCCGCTCGCGACGCGCGCGACGTCGAGGCCGGAGGCGCCCGGCATCTGGATGTCGAGGAACAGGACGTCGGGCTCGTGCGCCTCGAGCGCGCGCAGCGCCTCGATCCCGTCCTCGGCCTCCGCACGGATCTCGACCTCCGGCCACAGCGACCGGAGCGCGTCGCGCAGCTCCTCGCGGAGCAGCGGCTCGTCCTCAGCGATGATCGCCGTCGGCCGGCTCATCGGGAATCTCGAGGAACAGCCGGCGATCGCCGCGATCCGGCGACACCTCGACGCCAAGGTGCGCGCGCGCGCCGTAGAGTGCGCGCAGGCGGTCCCGGATCTCGGCCGGAAAGTCGCCGGCGCCGGAATCGCGCAGCAGGACCCCGGCGAACGAGACCTCGATCCGTAGCCGCGCGTCGCCGGTCCGCGCCGCGACGTGCACGACGGGCGCTCCCGCGGTGCCGGCGCCCGTCAGGACATGATCGATGAGCGGCAGGAGCAGCATCGCGGGAAGCCGCGCCGCCATCGCCTGCGGGGACGCGTCGGCGCGCAACGTCGCCGGGCCGTCTCCGCGCGCGCGGACGATCCGCAGCCAGGCGCCAACCAGATCGAGCTCGCGGGCGAACGTCGACCCCGACTCGCGCAGCCGCGGCAGCGCCGCGCGCAGATAGTCGATCAGGTCGCCGAGCACGCGCGCGCCGCGCGCGGAATCTTCTTCGTAGAGGTCGCGAACCTGCGCGAGCGTGTTGAACAGGAACTGCGGCTCGACGCGCGCCTGAAGCGCCTGCAGGCGCATCTCGAGCGTCCTGCGCTGAGCGCGCGCCCGCTCGACTTGCGCCGCGTTCATGCGCGCCGCCGCGAGCAGCGCCGTCCGGCAGTTGACGTAGATGAACACGGCAATGGAGCCCCAGATCAGGTACTCGAAGAACATCACCACGGGTTGGGTGACGGCCACGTCGTCCTGGTCGCCGGGGACGTCGTAGATTCCCGGAAGCCGCATGTCGTTGGTCACGGCGGGGAGACGCAGCCCGTGGTGCAGCAGCCACTGGGCGATGGCGCCGGCGGCGGCGCCGACGACCAGGGCCCGGGCATAGGCAGGCATGCGCGTCGCGCCGGCCCGAACGCGCTCGTCGGCGACGAAGGTCGCGAGCATGATGCAGAACGACATGCACAGGTTGATGATCGTCGCCGAAAGATAGGCGCTGCTCGCGATCATCTCCGGATAAGGTTCGGAGAGGAACTCGAAGGATTGCCACGCGTCGAGCGCCAGGGCGATCGCCGTCGTCGCCAGGAGGGCCCGCGGCGTCACGCGTTTGAGCGCCTGCCTGAGCACGCCGGCGCCGACGCGCCGCGCAACGGCCCCCGCGGACTCCGGCGCGAGCATCGCGGGCGCGCTCATCCGGGCCCCGCGCCACCGGCGAGCGGCAGCGCTACGGTCGCCGTCACGCCGCCGAGCTCGTTGTTCTCGAGTGCGAGGCCCGCGGCGTCGCCGAATTGCGCCGCGAGCCTCGCGCGAAGGTTGGCGAGCCCCGTGCCGCTGCCCGACCCCGAGGCGAAACCGACGCCGGTGTCGGCGACGCGAACCAGGAGCCGCCGCCCCTCGGCGCGAGCATTCACCCGGATGACGCCGCCATCGGGCGATGGGTTCAACCCGTGCTTGATCGCGTTCTCGACGAGCGTCAGGAGCATCATCGGCGGCACCGGGTGCGCGGACAGCGCCGGCGGAACGTCGATGCCGAAGGTGAGCCTTCGCCCCATGCGGACGCGATGGATGCGCAGGAAGGCCAGGATCAGCTCCGCGTCGCGGCCGAGGGTCGATTCGCCTTCCCTGAGCCGGGGCAAGGCGACCTCGAGGTAACGCATCAGGTTCTGCAGCATCGTGCGACCGGCCGCGACGTCCCGCTCGTAGAGCTGGCGCACGTTGGCGAGCGTGTTGAACAGGAAGTGCGGCTCGATCTGCGCCTGCAGGACCTGCAGCCTCGCCTCGACCATCTCGCGCTCGAACGAGGCGCGGTCGGTTTCGGCGTCCTGCATGGCGCGGAGGCTCGCGACCTCTCGCCGATAGAACTCGGCGACGACCGTGAGCATCCCGCCCAGGATCGCGTACCTTGGCCAGGTATAAGCGAGAGCGTAGTAGAGCCGGTCCCAGCCCGCGCCGAACCCGAACGCGTCCTGAACCGCAATTCGCAGCACGACCCCAAGTCCCGAGGACGCGATGACGGCCGCGGCCAGCGCCGCGACGCGCCCGAGCCCGCGCTCGGGTCCCAGGTTCGCCGTCGCCACGATCGCGACGAGCATCACGGCCGCCATGACCAGGAGACCGAAATAGCCCTGCAGCAGGAGGCCCGACCATCCCAACAGGTCGCCGTTCTCGAACGCGACGACGATCTTGTCGAGCATCACGCTCAGCATCCGGGCGAGCAGCAGCAGCGCCACGCCAGCCACCACGGGCGGCGTGAGGCCCGCCAGGGCGGCCGACCAGAATCCGGCGCTCCGGTGGACTGGAGAGCGCGATACCGCTCGGGCATGGGGCACGTTCATCGGTCGCAGTCCCTGCGGCGTTGGGCCTCGCGCAGGTCACCGGCGCACGACGCGCACCGGCACGCCGCCGTTCGCGGCGCTCGAGGTCGCGCCGGGAGAATACGTCAGCCCGCGGGGCGGCTCAATCCGCGGCCGACGAAGACGCGAAATCGCAGAGTGAACGCGGCAGCGTCGCGACAGGCCCGGACGGCGGCGGCGGATCCGGCGACTATCGCCGTGGCGGGCGCAGGTCGAAGCTCATCTCGAACGACCAGGCGGGCGTCGACGGCGCGGCCGCGGGCACGATCCGCCGGGCCTGGTCATCGCGCGCCTGCTGCAGGGATCGGAGGGCCTGGATGCCCATGGGATCGGTCTGCGCAGCGATCCTCATCAGGTGCCGATGCCATGCGCCTGCGGCCCCTGATGGCGGCAGCAGCTCGAACAACGCGTCGAGCGCGAACAACTGATAGGCCTGACTGGGCACCTGCGACGCGATGTCGGCCACCATGAATGGGGTGAGGATCCCGTGCGCACGATAGCTTTCGATCAGCTCGGCACCGAAGACCCTTTCGAGGTCCGCCTCGGATAGCGCGAGGAAGTGACGCAAGACCTTGGA
>DASQBO010000314.1:0-9587 GCA_035635175.1 Casimicrobiaceae bacterium
AGAGTCCATGTCCTACCAGCACGTCAAGGTTCCGGCCGGCGGCCAGAAGATCACCGTCAACAAGGATTTCAGCCTCAACGTCCCCGACCAGCCGATCATCCCCTACATCGAGGGCGACGGCACGGGCTTCGACATCACGCCGGTGATGATCAAGGTCGTCGACGCGGCCGTCGCGAAGGCGTACGGCGGCAGGCGCAAGATCCACTGGATGGAGATCTACGCCGGCGAGAAGTCGACGAAGGTCTACGGCCCCGACGTCTGGCTGCCCGAGGAGACGCTGGCGATCCTGCGGGACTACGTCGTCTCGATCAAGGGCCCGCTCACGACGCCGGTCGGCGGCGGCATCCGCTCGCTCAATGTCGCGCTGCGGCAGGAGCTCG
The DNA here is from genome assembly GCA_035635175.1 of Casimicrobiaceae bacterium. Lineage (GTDB taxonomy): Bacteria > Pseudomonadota > Gammaproteobacteria > Burkholderiales > Casimicrobiaceae > CAIWHR01. The sequence continues at coordinate 381 of DASQBO010000314.1, forward strand.
ACCTCTACGTCTGCCTGCGCCCGGTGCGCTGGTTCCGCGGTGTGCCCTCGCCGGTCAAGGAGCCCGGCAAGGTGGACATGGTGATCTTCCGCGAGAACTCCGAGGACATCTACGCCGGCATCGAGTGGGCAGCCGATTCGCCGCAGGCGAAGAAGGTGATCGACTTTCTCGTGAAGGAGATGGGCGTCAAGAAGATCCGCTTCCCGGCCACCTCCGGCATCGGGATCAAGCCGGTGTCGAGCGAGGGCACCGACCGCCTCGTCCGCAAGGCGATCCAGTACGCGATCGACAACGACAAGCCGTCGGTGACGCTCGTGCACAAGGGCAACATCATGAAGTACACCGAGGGCGCGTTCCGCGACTGGGGCTATGCACTCGCCGCGCGCGAGTTCGGCGCGAAGCCCCTGGACGGCGGTCCGTGGATGTCGTTCAGGAACCCGAAGACGGGCAAGGACATCGTGGTCAAGGACGTCATCGCGGACGCTTTCCTTCAGCAGATCCTCCTGCGGCCGGCCGAGTACAGCGTCATCGCGACGCTCAATCTCAACGGCGACTACATCAGCGACGCGCTCGCGGCGGAAGTCGGCGGCATCGGCATCGCCCCGGGCGCGAATCTCTCCGACTCGGTGGCGATGTTCGAGGCGACGCACGGCACGGCCCCGAAGTACGCCGGCAAGGATTACGTCAATCCGGGGAGCGAGATCCTGTCCGCCGAGATGATGCTGGTCCACATGGGCTGGAAGGAGGCCGCCGCGCTCATCGTGTCGAGCCTCGAGAAGGCGATCGACGACAGGCAGGTGACCTACGACTTCGCGCGGCTCATGCAGGGCGCCACGCAGCTGTCCTGCTCCGCCTTCGGCAAGGCGATGATCGACCGGATGTAGCGGACAACTTGACTGCCCGTGCAACGGACCCGCCGAGCGCGGGCCGCTGCCGCGGCTCGGGCACAAGAAAAAAGCCCGCCATCGCGAGCGGGCTTTTCGGAACGGCACCGCGGCGTGCGCGGGCCGGCGGTTGCGCCTGCTAGGCGGCCTGGATGTTCGAGGCCTGCTTGCCCTTCGGACCCTGGGTCACCTCGAAGCTGACCTTCTGGCCTTCCTTGAGCGTCTTGAATCCCTGCATGTTGATCGCCGAAAAGTGCGCGAACAGATCCTCGCCGCCGTCGTCGGGCGTGATGAACCCGTAACCTTTCGCGTCGTTGAACCACTTGACGGTGCCTGTTGCCATAATGCTACGTCCTTCCTGAATGATCGGGGGGTGGTGTTTGGGCAGCAAGTACCACGTGCGGCAGGCGCAGCGTCGACGCGCGGACGAACCGGAACGGCAGCCACTTAGGAGCCAAACAGCGCTTTTTTAAGCGCAGAATCCGGCCGGCGTCAAGACGCGGGGCCGCAAATCGGCTTCCCCTTGAAAATTCTGTTGCAATCATCAAACATAGGGTCATCCGCTCCCGCCAGGACCCCGTGGACGATGGCTCACCGACAGCAGGACGGCGGCCTGCTCGAGGCCGAGAAGACCCGGCTCAAGCCACCGCCGCTGTTCAAGGTGCTGTTGCTGAACGACGACTACACGCCGATGGACTTTGTCGTCGTGGTGTTGCAGACTGTTTTCGCGATGAGCCGGGAAAAGGCCACGCAAGTGATGCTTCAGGTGCATCGCGAGGGGATGGGGGTGTGCGGCACGTACGTCCGCGAGGTCGCCGCCGCGAAGCGGGACCAGGTGATCGACATCGCGCGACGGCATCAGCACCCGTTGCAGTGCACGATGGAGGAGACTTAGGCGTTGAGGCCGTGCGGTACCGGCCGCGAAAGGCAATGAGATGATCGCGCAGGAACTGGAAGTCTCCCTCCACATGGCTTTTGTCGAAGCGCGGCAGAAGCAGCATGAGTTCATCACCGTCGAGCACCTGCTGCTCGCGATGCTCGACAACCCGTCCGCCGCCGAAGTGCTCAAGGCGTGCGGCGTCGACCTCGACGAGCTGCGCGGCGTGCTGACCGACTTCATCGGCGAGCACACGCCGCGGCTGTCGCCCCACTCGGACGCCGACACGCAGCCGACGCAGGGCTTCCAGCGCGTCATCCAGCGCGCGATCCTGCACGTCCAGTCGTCGGGCAAGAAGGAGGTCACCGGCGCCAACGTGCTGGTCGCGATCTTCGGCGAGAAGGAGTCGCACGCCGTCTATTTCCTGAATCAGCGCGGCGTGACGCGGCTCGACGTCGTCAACTACATCGCGCACGGCATCACCAAGAATCCGCAGCAGAAGCCCGACAAGGGCGAGAGCAAGGACGACGGCGAGGGCGGCAGCGAGAGCCAGGGCGCGCTCGAGTCTTACACGCTCAACCTCAACACGCTCGCGAAGCAGGGCAAGACCGATCCGCTGATCGGCCGCGCGCACGAGCTCGAGCGCGTGATCCAGGTGCTCTGCCGCCGGCGCAAGAACAATCCGCTGCTCGTCGGCGAGGCCGGCGTCGGCAAGACGGCGATCGCCGAGGGGCTGGCGCGGCGGATCAACGAGCGCGAGGTGCCCGAGCTGCTGAAGGAGTTCCAGGTGTACTCGCTCGACATGGGCGCGCTGCTCGCCGGCACCAAGTACCGCGGCGACTTCGAGCAGCGCCTCAAGGCCGTGCTGAAGCAGCTCGCCGAGAACCCCAAGTCGATCCTGTTCATCGACGAGATCCACACGATCATCGGCGCGGGCGCCGCGTCGGGCGGCACGCTCGACGCGTCGAACCTGCTCAAGCCCGCACTCAACACCGGCGCGATGAAGTGCATCGGCGCGACGACCTACACCGAGTACCGCCAGATCTTCGAGAAGGACCACGCGCTGTCGCGGCGCTTCCAGAAGGTCGACGTTCCCGAGCCGTCGGTCGCCGAGACCGTCGAGATCCTGAAGGGGCTGAAGTCGCGTTTCGAGCAGCACCACGGCGTCAAGTACGCGCCGGCGGCGCTCACGACCGCGGCCGAGCTCTCGGCGCGCTTCATCAACGACCGCCACCTGCCGGACAAGGCCATAGACGTCATCGACGAGGCGGGGGCCGCGCAGAAGATCCTGCCGAAGTCGAAGCAGAAGAAGGTGATCAGCAAGACCGAGATCGAGGAGATCGTCGCGAAGATCGCGCGGATCCCCGCGAAGAACGTCACCTCCGACGACCGCAACGCGCTGAAGACGCTCGACCGCGACCTCAAGAACGTCGTGTTCGGCCAGGATCGCGCGATCGACGCGCTGGTGGCCGCCATCCGGATGGCGCGCTCCGGCCTCGGCAACCCCGTGAAGCCGATCGGCAACTTCCTCTTCAGCGGCCCGACCGGCGTCGGCAAGACCGAGGTGGCGCGGCAGCTCGCGTACTGCCTCGGCGTCGAGCTGATCCGCTTCGACATGTCGGAGTACATGGAACGGCACGCGGTGTCGCGGCTGATCGGCGCGCCGCCGGGCTACATCGGCTTCGACCAGGGGGGGCAGCTGACCGAGGCGGTCACCAAGCACCCGTACAGCGTGCTGCTGCTCGACGAGATCGAGAAGGCGCACCCGGACATCTTCAACATCCTGCTCCAGGTGATGGACCACGGCACGCTCACCGACAACAACGGGCGCAAGGCCGATTTCCGCAACGTCACGATCATCATGACGACCAACGCGGGCGCGGGCGAGCTCGCGAAGGGCACGATGGGCTTCACGTCGACGCGCGAGGCGGGTGACGAGATGGCCGAGATCAAGCGGCTCTTCACGCCGGAGTTCCGCAATCGCCTCGATGCGACGATCAGCTTCGCTCAGCTCGACCACGAGGTCGTGCTCAAGGTCGTCGACAAGTTCCTGCTCGAGCTCGAGGGTCAGCTCCACGAGAAGAAGGTCGAGCCGGAATTCACGCCGCGGCTCAAGGAGTTCCTCGCGAAGAAGGGCTTCGATCCGCAGATGGGCGCGCGGCCGATGGCGCGGCTCATCCAGGACACGATCCGCAAGGTGCTCGCCGACGAGCTCCTCTTCGGGCGGCTCGTGAACGGCGGCGCGGTGACGATCGACGTCGAGGACGAAGACAAGGTCCGGCTCGTGTTTGACGAGTCGAAGGAGCCGGCCGCAGTCGAATAGCCGGCTCGTTCCGGCGAGGCTCGGCGCCGCCGCGCGGTGCCGCGCTCGCCACGCGTCCTTACCCGAGGACCGCGACCACCGCTAACTCCGGGCCTGCGGGCGCGCAGGGCGCCCCCCGCCGCCGCTTTGCGTGTTCCCCGCCGGGGCCGCGGACCCTACGCGAGCGTGTCGGCCCAGATGTTCCGCGCCCACGCGAACGCCCATGCGCCTTCGACGGCGCTCATCGCCGGCGACAGCCCGCCCGAGCCCGGCACCGGCAGGACCGTCTTCTTGTCGCGGTCGTACTGGTGCACCGAGCACACGTGCACCGAATCCTTGTCGGTGATCATGCTGTAGCAGGTGTTGGTCAGCACCGGAGTCGGGTTCGGGGGCTGGCCCGCGAGGAGCGCGATCACCGCGGCGGCGCAGACCTTCGCATGCTGGTTCGCCATGTGCCCGGACTTCGGCATGCCCGCGGCGATCTGGATCGCATCGCCGAGGACGTGGACGTTCTTCGCCTTGACCGACTCGAACGTCATGAAGTCGACGTCGCACCAGCGGTCGTTCGCCGTGACGACCCCGGCGGCGCGCGCGATGGCGCCCGCGCGCTGCGGCGGCAGCACGTTGAGCACGCCGGCCCGGACCGGATCCTGGACCTCGAACCTGGCGGTCAGCGTCGCGACGTCGACGTCGGTCAGCACGTGGTTCGGCCGATACTCGACGATGCCCTTGTATTCCTCGGCCCACGCCTTCTTGAAGAGCGCGCCCTTCGACGTGACGTCGCCGTTGCCGTCGAGGATCAGCACCTTCGACTTCGGCTTCGCCTGCTTGAAATACCACGCGACCTGGCACGCGCGCTCGTACGGCCCGGGCGGGCAGCGGTAGGGCGCCACCGGGATCGACAGCACGTAGACGCCGCCGTCAGGCATCGCCTCGAGCTGCCGGCGCAGCGCGACGGTCTGCGGCCCGGCCTTCCACGCGTGCAGAATCCGGTTCTGCGCATCGGCGTTGTTGAGGGCGGGCACCTTGTCCCACATGAAATCGATGCCCGGCGCGAGGATGAGCCGGTCGTAGGCGAGCTCCGAGCCGTTGGCCAGCCGCACGACGCGCTTGTCGGTGTCGACGGCAGTCGCCGTGTCGCGCACGATCTTGACGCCGTGGCGCGCGGTCAGGTTCGCATAGCTCGTGGTCAGGAACGCGAGATCCCTGCTGCCGCCGAGGACCAGGTTCGACATCGGGCAGGAGATGAACTCGGGATTCGGCTCGACGAGCGTCACGTCGATGCGGCCCTCGCTCCACATGCGCACGTACTTCGCCGCCGTCGCTCCGCCGTAGCCGCCCCCCACGACGACCACCTTGCCGGTAGAGCCGCCGCCCATCGTTGCGCAGCCCGGAAGCGCGAGCGCCGCTGAACCCGCCGCGGCGATCCTGAGAAAGTCACGTCGTTGGATGCTCATGGTCGTTCCCCGGGATTGGCTCATTTGGCGGGCTTCTGCGCCGCGAACCAGCCGGCGATGAGCTCGATCTGGGCGTCGGTGTAACCCTTGGCGAGCTGGGGCATGACGGTTCCCGGCTTGGCTCCCGACTTGAACTCCTGCATCTTGCGCGCGGTGTCCGCCTTGCTCGCGCCGGCCAGACTCTCCGTGCCGCCGGCGCTGACACCGTTCGTGCCGTGACAGTTCGCGCAAGTGGCGGCGAGATCGCGCGCGAGATTCGGATCGGTGCCCTGCGCGAGCGCCGGGCTCGCTGCCGCGCCGATGGCCGCGGCGATCATCATTGGAATGAAGCGCACGCTATCCTCCCTGTCGATGCCGCCGCGATTCGCGTCGCGTGCGGATTGCGCCGCCGCGGCGGCGGTCGGCGTGATCGTCTCGAGGCGCGCCGCGATGACACACAGCGCGGTCCGTCGCGGGAAAATTGCACCGTCCGCGCCGTCTGTCAAGCATGCGATTCGGGGCATCGGCGCTAAGATTGAAACGATCGGCAAATATTCGAAATGAGAATCGCTCAATGCGAACGCCCGACGGCACGGTGATCGACGCAGACCTCGAGCTTGCGTTCCTCGGCGCGGCCGGCGAGGTGACGGGCTCGTGCTTCCTCGTGACCGCCGGCGGCGTCCGCTTCCTCGTCGACTGCGGAATGTTCCAGGGGGGCGACGCCGATGCGAAGAACGCGGCCGCGCTCCGCTTCGACGGAGAGATGCCCGAGTTCGTCGTCGTGACGCACGCGCACATCGACCATTCCGGCCTGCTGCCGCTGCTCGCCGCGCGCGGCTTTCGCGGCCCGGTGTATGCGACGCCGGCGACGGTCGATCTCCTCGGCGTCATGCTTCCCGACAGCGCATATCTTCAGGAGAAGGACGCGGAGCGTTCCGCGCGCGATCGCCGGGGCGAGCGCGACGAGGCGCAAGCGCCGGCCCCTCTCTACACGGTCGCCGACGCCGCGCGGGCGCTGCAGCTCCTGCAGCCGCGGCCGTACGATCGCGAATTCGCGCCGGCGCGCGACGTCAGGGTCACCTTCCGCGACGCGGGGCACATTCTCGGGTCCGCGATCGTCGAGGTGGCGATCGCGCGCGGCGGGCGGACGCTTCGGCTCGTCTTCTCGGGAGACCTGGGGCAGCCCGGGCGGCCGGTGATGGACGATCCGACGCCCGTAGGCTTCGCCGACACGCTCGTCGTCGAGTCGACCTACGGCGACCGGCTGCACAAATCGCTCGCCTCGACGATGGACGAGTTCGTGGACGTGCTCACGAAGACGCTGCCGCGCGGCAACGTCGTCGTCCCGGCTTTCGCGGTCGGCCGCACGCAGGAGGTGCTGCACGTCCTCGCCGATCTGGTGCGGCGCGGTCGCGCACCCGATCTCTCGATCTTCGTCGATTCGCCGCTCGCGCAGCGCGCGACCGAGATCACGGCCAAGTACGCGGCGATCCTCGACCGCGAGAGCCGCGACCTGACGCAGTGGCTCGCGCAGCACCGCGACCGCGTCCGCGTCCGGTTCACCGAGACGCCCGAGGACTCGATGGCGATCAACGCCATCCGGAGCGGCGCCGTGATCGTCGCTGCAAGCGGCATGTGCGAGGGGGGGCGCGTTCGCCACCACCTGCGCCACAATCTGCCGCGCTCCGAGTGTGCCGTCGTGTTCACCGGCTTCCAGGCGGCGGGAACGCTCGGACGGCGGATCGTCGACGGCGCGGCGACGGTACGCCTCTTTCGCGACGACGTCCCGGTGCGCGCGTCGGTGCACACGATCGGCGGGCTCTCCGCGCATGCCGATCAGGCCGCGCTGCTCGGCTGGCTGTCGGGGTTCAGGACGCCCCCGCGGCGCACGTTCGTGGTCCACGGCGAGGCCGCAACCGCGGCAGGATTCGCGGCCCTGATCCGCGCCCGCGGTTGGCCGTCAGTCGCGGTCCCGCAGCGCGGAGAGCGCATCCGACTCGGCTAGGCCGGAGGCGCGGCCCCGGGCACGTGGACGATTGCGCTGCCGCCTGATGGAAGCGGCTTCCGAAGGCCGTCGCGCAGAGCGAACGCTCACATTTGCAGTATCAATAAGAAAAGATTCACGTATTCAATGTGCTGGACATTATTCGGCCGTTTGTCTCAAGGTAGGGCTCGTCCGGCGGTCGTGCGATGCAGCACTCTTTGCCGCGCCAGCGCGGCTTCATCTTCCGCTCCTCGGAAATGAATTCTAAGCGTATGATTTGACATATCTTTAATCGTATTGCGTTGCGGCAAACCCCCTTGTCACCCTGCCGCAACTTTGTTAACGTGGAATCGTCACGAGCGGCGCGCGACGAGAGTCGGCGCCGCAAGCAGGGCTTGGGTCCCACCCCCATCCATGCCCGCCCGCCCGGAGAGCGATCCTCCCCGGGCCGTGCAGCGACGCGCCGCCGGCTGGGTTCGGCGGCCCGCGTCGCGGTGCGGCGTCCGCACGCGGGGTTCCCGCATGGCGGGTTCCGCTGACCAAGGTTCTGCCGTGCCCGCGTCCCGCGGCCGGCGGATTGGCCATGACGGTAGGAGATGGGAGCAACGAATGAACTACGACCTCGAAGCAGCACGGCTCAAGAAGGAGTGGGCGGAGAACCCCCGCTGGAAAGGCATCAAGCGCGGCTACACGGCGGAGGACGTCATTCGGCTGCGCGGCTCGGTCCACGTCGAGCACACGCTCGCGCGCCGGGGCGCCGAGAAGCTCTGGAAGCTCGTCAACGAGGAGCCGTTCGTCAACTCGCTCGGCGCGATGAGCGGCAACCAGGCGATGCAGCAGGTGAAGGCGGGGCTCAAAGCGATCTACCTCTCGGGTTGGCAGGTCGCCGCCGACGCGAACGTCGCCGGCGAGATGTATCCCGACCAGTCGCTGTACCCGATCAACTCGGTGCCCAACGTGGTGAAGCGCATCAACAACACGTTCGCGCGCGCCGACCAGATCCAGCACATGGAAGGAAGCGGGACGATCGACTTCTTCGCGCCGATCGTCGCGGACGCCGAGGCCGGCTTCGGCGGCGTGCTCAACGCGTTCGAGCTCATGAAGGCGATGATCGAAGCCGGCGCCGCGGGCGTCCACTTCGAGGACCAGCTCGCCTCGGTCAAGAAGTGCGGGCACATGGGCGGCAAGGTGCTCGTGCCGACGCGCGAGGCGATCGACAAACTCATCGCGGCGCGGCTCGCGGCCGACATCATGGGCGTGCCGACGGTGCTGCTCGCACGCACCGACGCGGAAGCCGCGGACCTCGTCACGTCGGACATCGACGAGACCGACAAGCCGTTCCTCACGGGCGAACGCACGATCGAGGGCTTCTACAAATCGCGAAACGGCCTCGAGCAGGCGGTCTCGCGCGGGCTCGCGTACGCGCCTTATTGCGACATGCTGTGGTGCGAGACCGGCAAGCCGGACCTCGCGTTCGCGAAGGCGTTCGCCGACGCGATCCACGCCAAGTTTCCCGGCAAGCTCCTCGCGTACAACTGCTCGCCGTCGTTCAACTGGAAGAAGAACCTCGACGACGCGACGGTGATGAGATTCCAGACCGAGCTCGGCAAGATGGGCTACAAGTTCCAGTTCATCACGCTCGCGGGCTTCCACAGCCTCAACTACTCGATGTTCAACCTCGCCCACGGCTACGCGCACGAGCACATGACCGCGTTCGTCGAGCT
>DASQBO010000315.1:0-1989 GCA_035635175.1 Casimicrobiaceae bacterium
GAGTTCCCGCATCGGGTTCCGTGCGCACTGCTCCGGGTTCCGGGACGCGGGCGGGACCGCAAGCCGAATCGCGCTTCCTGCCGCCACGCCGATGCCGCTCCCGGAAAGCCCCGTTTCGCGCAAGCGCCTGCACGTGCGTCGCATCGCCTTCGAGGGATGGCAGCGCGACGACGGGCTCTTCGACATCGAGGCGCGCCTCGTCGACACGAAGGACCACGACTACACGCTCGCATCCGGAACGCGCCCTGCGGGGACGCCCGTCCACGAGATGGCGGCGCGGGTGACGATCGACACGGAGTTCGTGATCCACGCGCTCGTCGCGTGCTCGGATGCCGTGCCCTACCCCGACGGCTGCGAGCTCATCGGACCGAAGTACTCGGAGCTCGTCGGCGCCAACCTGATGCACGGGTTCCGCAAGCAGCTGCACGAGAAGTTCGGCGGCGTCGGCGGCTGCACGCACGTCACCGAGCTGCTCGCCTACCTGCCGACGGCGGCATTGCAGACGTTCGCGAGTCTCAAGCGCGATTCGGACCCCGCCGCCAAGACCCGTCCTTACCAGCTCGACCGCTGCCACGCGCTCGAGCGCTCGACCGAGACCGTTCGCCGCTACTACCCCAAGTGGTATCGCGGCGCGGCGTGAAGCATGGCGAACAACCAGCTACTCGTCGTCCCCGCGCACGCGGGGACCCAGCGTCGTCCGCGGGAAGACACTGGATTCCCGCGTTCGCGGGAATGACGGATCCAAGGGTGGGAGAGCGCAGGTGAAGATCCACGAATACCAGGGCAAGGAAATCTTTCGCCGGTTCGGGATGGCGACGCCGCGCGGCATCCCGGCGTTCAGCGTCGACGAGGCCGTGCGCGCGGCCAAGTCGCTCGGCGGCCCGGTCTGGGTCGTGAAGGCGCAGATCCACGCGGGGGGCCGCGGCAAGGGCGGCGGCGTCAAGGTCGCGAAATCGCTCGACGAGGTGCGCGATCTCGCGGGCAGGATCCTCGGCATGCAGCTCGTCACGCACCAGACCGGCCCCGCCGGCCAGAAAGTGCGCCGGCTCCTGATCGAGGAGGGCGCGGACATCAAGAAGGAGCTCTACGTCGGCATGGTCGTCGACCGCGGCACGCAGCGCGTGGTGCTGATGGCGAGCTCCGAGGGCGGGATGGACATCGAGACCGTCGCCGCGAAGACGCCCGAGAAGATCCACAAGGTGTTCATCGACCCGGCGAAGGGGCTGACCGACGCCGAAGCCGACGACGTCGCGCGCAAGATCGGCATTCCCGCGGCGAGCGTCCCGCAGGGCCGCGCGATGCTGCAGGGTCTCTATCGCGCGTTCGACGAGACGGACGCGTCGCTGGCCGAGATCAATCCGCTCGTCGTCACGGGGGACGGCCGCGTGGTTGCGCTCGACGCGAAGCTCAACTTCGACTCGAACGGGCTCTTTCGCCATCCCGAGATCGTCGAGATGCGCGACCTGGACGAGGAGGATCCCGCGGAAGTCGAGGCGTCGAAGTTCGACCTGTCGTACATCTCGCTCGACGGCAACATCGGCTGCCTCGTCAACGGCGCCGGCCTCGCGATGGCGACGATGGACACGATCAAGCTCTTCGGCGCGGAGCCGGCGAACTTCCTCGACGTCGGCGGCGGGGCGACCACGGAGAAGGTGACCGAGGCGTTCAAGATCATGCTCGGGAATCCGAAGGTGAAGGGGATTCTCGTCAACATCTTCGGCGGGATCATGCGCTGCGACACGATCGCCGACGGCATCGTCGCGGCAGCGAAGGAGACGCATCTTGCCGTGCCCCTCGTCGTGCGGATGAAGGGGACGAACGAGGACATCGGCAAGAAGATCCTGAAGGACTCCGGGCTGCCGATCATCAGCGCCGAGAACATGGCCGACGCGGCGCAGAAGATCGTCGCCGCGGTGGCGGGGAAGTGAGGCGAGGCATGTCGATCCTGATCAACAAGGACACCAAGGTCATCACGCAGGGCATCACCGG
>DASQBO010000316.1:0-1501 GCA_035635175.1 Casimicrobiaceae bacterium
CTCGAGCTTGTAGAGATCGAGCGTCTGGCTGATCTGGCCGATCTCGATCTTCGCCGCGTCGGCCTTCGCCTTCTCGCCGCGGCCCAGGTAGTTGCCGGCCACGACGCTCATGATCACCGCGAGCAGCACGAGCACGACCAGGATCTCGATCAGCGTCATGCCGCGCTCGTGCGCCGGCCTCGTTCGATTCGTGTGCATTGCGTTCCCTCTTTCTCGCTGCGCGCCGGACCCGGTCCCGGCGGGTTCAGTTAGACACGCGTCACTGGACAAGTTCGCTCATGCCCATGACGCCGATCAGGATCGAGAAGACGATGGCGCCGATCAGCACGGCGAGCGACAGGATCAGCGCGGGCTCGAGCACGGCGAGGAAGCGCTTGATCGCCATCGCGACCTCGCGGTCGTAGACCTCGGCGACGCGGTTCAGCATTTCCTCGAGCCGGCCCGACTCCTCGCCGACGAGGATCATCTGCACGGCGAGCTTCGGATACACGCCGGTGTCGCCCAGCGGCCGCGCGAAGCCCCTGCCCTCGCGCAGCCGCGAGACGACGCCGTCGAGCGCGTTCGCGAGCACGCTGTTCCCGAGCGTGTCGCGGACGATCGCGAGGCCGTTGAGGAGCGTGACGCCGTTCGCGAGCAGCGTCGCGAGGGTCCGCGCGAACCGCGCCGTCTCGACCTTCGTCACCACGTCGCCGAGGAGCGGCGCGCGCAGAATCCGGGCGTCCCAGCGCCCGCGCACGACGGGATCGCGCAGGCGGCGGCGCGTCCACAGCACGGCGAGCACCGCGAGCGCCGCGATCGCCCACCACCACTGCTTCACGCCGGTGCCGAGGAAGATCACGACCTGCGTGGGCAGCGGCAGCGCGCGGCCCGCCTGCGCGAAGGTCTGCTCGAACTGCGGCACGACGTACGCGAGGATCAGCATCAGCGACAGCACGGCGACCGACACGAGGATCGTCGGATAGATGAGCGCGGAGATCACGCTTTCGCGGAGCTCCTTGTTCCGCTCCATCGTGTCCGCGAGCCGCGACAGCACGGTGCCGAGCGCGCCGCCGGCCTCGCCCGCGCGGATGATGTTCACGTAGAAGCGGCTGAACACCTCGCGCCGCGCGTCGAGGGCCTGCGACAGCGCCTTGCCGCCGCGGACGTCGTCGCGGATTCCCTGCAGCAGCGCAGCGACCGGCGGGGCGTCGGCGAGCCCGATCAGGATCTCGAGCGCGCGGTCGAGCGGCAGGCCGGCGCGCAGGAGCGTCGCGAGCTCGCGCGTCATGGCGAGCACGTGATCGCGGGTGACGGACTTCGGCGCAAAGAGGCGGCGTCGCGGGCCGCCGGCCGCGGCGGCTGCGCCGTTGCCGCCGCCCGCCGTCGCGCCCGCGGCGCGCGCCACGTGCATCGGCATCAGGCCCTGGTCGCGCAGCCGGTCGACGATCTCCGACTCGTTCGCGGCCTCGAGCTCGCCGACGGCCACGCTGCCCGACGCGTTGACGGCCTTGTAGCGGAAGAC
>DASQBO010000317.1:0-10128 GCA_035635175.1 Casimicrobiaceae bacterium
ACCGCTTTGCTAAGTCGGCCGCACGAAAGCTCGTGAAAGGCCGCGTCGTCAAAACGTGATATTATATGCGGTTCGTTTCGAACGGGTCAACCTTTGCGGCTTTCCGGTCGTTTGTGCCGAGCCGCCCTTGACGCGGCTCAACCTTTCACGGAAACGCACGCGCGAAGTCGCCGCCGGACCATGTCCGGCACCAAAATGGCCGCCTTGCCATGGTCAAGACCCCGGACACTCCCGCAAGTTTCGAAGCCGCGCTCGCCGAGCTCGAGGGCATCGTCGCGACGATGGAAGGCGGCAAGCTCCCGCTCGCCGAATCGCTCGCCGCGTACCGCCGCGGCGCGGCGCTGCTCGAGTTCTGCCAGGCGACGCTCCGGGACGCGCAGCAGCAGGTGCAGGTTCTCGAGAAGGGCGTGCTCAAGGGGTTCGTGCCGGGCGACGCCGAGGACGCCGGCGGCGATGAATCCTGACTTGCCTTTCGAGATCTGGGCGGGCGAGCGGCAGCGGCGGATCGAGCACGTCCTCGACCGCGTGCTGCCTCCCGCCGCCGACGGAGCCGCATCCCTCGCGGCGGCGATGCGCTACGCGGCGCTCGGCGGCGGCAAGCGCATCCGGCCGCTCCTCGCCTACGCCGCCGGTGAGGCGACCGGCGCCGATCCCGGTGTCGTCGACGGCGCGGCCGCGGCGGTCGAGCTGATCCACGCTTACTCGCTCGTCCACGACGACCTGCCGTGCATGGACGACGACTCGTTGCGCCGCGGCCAGCCGACGTGTCACGTCGCGTTCGGCGAGGCGACCGCGCTCCTTGCGGGCGACGCGCTGCAGGCGCTCGCGTTCGAGGCGCTCGCGCGATCCGGCCTGCGCGATCCGGGCGCGGCGTGCGCGGTGCTCGCGTGTGCCGCGGGCGCGGCCGGCATGGCGGGCGGGCAGGCGATCGATCTCGAGGCCGTCGGGAGGGCGCTGCCGCTCGCCGAGCTCGAGCGGATGCACCGGATGAAGACCGGGGCGCTGATCGGCGCGGCGGTCCGCCTGGGCGCGGCCGCCGGGGCCGCCGCGCCGGCGGCCTTCACGCCGGCGCTCGACGCTTACGCCGCGGCGGCGGGCCTCGCGTTCCAGGTCGTCGACGACGTGCTCGACGTCGAGGGGTCGGCGGCGTCGCTCGGCAAGACCGCGGGCAAGGACGCGGTCCAGGGCAAGCCCACGTTCGTCGCGATGCTCGGCGTCGCCGGGGCGAAGGAACGCGCGGAGGCGTTGCGCGTCGAAGCCCATGCGGCGCTCGTGCCGCTCGGTCGGGCAGGGCGGAGGCTCGCCGAGCTCGCCGACTGGATCGTCCTGCGCACCCGCTGATGTCCGCCTATCCGCTGCTCGAAACGATCGACGACCCGGCCGCGCTGCGCCGGATCGCCCAGGACCGGCTGCCCGAGCTCGCGGGCGAGCTCCGCGCATTCCTGCTCTCGAGCGTCGCGCGCACCGGCGGCCACCTGTCGTCGAACCTGGGCACGGTCGAGCTCGCGCTCGCGCTCCATTACGTCTACGACACGCCGCGCGACCGCATCGTCTGGGACGTCGGCCACCAGACCTACGCGCACAAGATCCTGACCGGACGCCGCGCGCAGATGGCGAAGCTCAGGATGGCGGGCGGTCCGTCGGGCTTCCCGCGCCGGAGCGAGAGCGAGTACGACACGTTCGGCACCGCGCACTCGTCGACGTCGATCTCGGCCGCGCTCGGCATGGCGATCGCCGCGCAGCGCCGCGGCGAAGACCGGCGCGTCGTCGCCGTGATCGGCGACGGCGCGATGAGCGCGGGGATGGCGTTCGAGGCGCTCAACAACGCCGGCACCGCGCACGCGGACCTCCTCGTCGTGCTGAACGACAACGAGATGTCGATCTCGGAGCCCGTCGGCGCGCTGAACGGCTATCTCGCGAGCCTCCTGTCGTCGCGCTTCTACGACACGATGCGGCGCGGCAGCAAGGAAGTGCTGTCGAAGGTCCCGCCGGTCAAGGAGCTCGCGAAGCGCTGGGAAGAGCACATGAAGGGGATGGTGCTGCCCGGCACGCTGTTCGAGGAGTTCGGCTTCAACTACATCGGCCCGATCGACGGCCACGACATCGACGTGCTCGTGCGCACGCTCGCGAACGTGCGCGCGCTGCACGGGCCGCAACTCCTGCACGTGATCACGAAGAAGGGCTACGGGTACGCCCGCGCGGAGGACGACCCGATCCTCTACCACGGCGTCACGCCGTTCGATCCCGCTGCGGGCATCGTCGCGAAGGCGCCGGGAAAGCCTTCGTACACGCAGGTGTTCGGCGACTGGCTCTGCGACATGGCGGCGCGCGACGAGCGGCTGGTCGCCATCACGCCCGCGATGCGCGAGGGCTCGGGGCTCGTGCGCTTCTCGCAGACATTCCCCGACCGCTACTTCGACGTCGGCATCGCCGAGCAGCACGCGGTCACCTTCGCGGCGGGCCTCGCCTGCGAGGGAATGCGGCCGGTCGTCGCGATCTACTCGACGTTCCTGCAGCGCGCGTACGACCAGCTGATCCACGACGTCGCGCTGCAGAACCTGCCGGTGGTCTTCGCGATCGACCGCGCGGGCATCGTCGGCGCCGACGGCGCGACGCACATCGGCGCGTACGACCACGCCTACCTGCGCTGCATTCCGAACATGACGGTGATGGCGCCCGCCGACGAGAACGAGTGCCGGCAGATGCTGTACACCGCGTTCACGCTCGGCGCGCCCGCGGCGGTTCGCTATCCGCGCGGCTCCGGCCCGGGCGTCCCGGTCGCGGCCGAGATGACGGCGATCCCGGTGGGCAAGGGCGAGATCCGCCGCAGGTCGGCGCGCCGGACGGGGCGCATCGCGATCCTCGCTTTCGGCGCGGTACTGCGCCACGCGCTCGCGGCGGCGGAGGAGCTCGACGCGACCGTCGCGAGCATGCGCTTCGTCAAGCCGCTCGACGCGGCGCTCGTCACGGAGCTCGCGCGGGAGCACGACGCGCTCGTCACCGTCGAGGAGAACGTCGTGATGGGCGGCGCCGGCAGCGCGGCAGGCGAGGCGCTCGCCGCCGCGGGCCTCGCCGTGCCGCTCCTGCAGCTCGGCCTTCCCGACGCGGTCTTGGACCACGGCGACCCCGCGCAGCTCCTCGCCGACTGCGGCCTCGACGCCGCCGGCATCGCGCGGTCCGTGGCGGCCCGCTTCGGCGCGCCGCGGCCGGAGGCGGTCCGGAAGCCCGCCGCCTAGGGCTGCGCCCGGTTCGTCTACAATCCCGCTGCATGAACCGGCCCGAGCGCCCGCAGGCGATGTTCCCGATGCCCGACCTGATGGCGGGGACGGACGAGCGCAACATCGCGATCGACCAGGTCGGCATCCGCGGTCTCAAGTACCCGCTCTCCTTCGCCGACGCGGACGGCGTCGCGCAGCCCACGATCGCGGTGGCCAACGTCTACGTGGCGCTGCCCGAGGACCGCAAGGGCACGCACATGTCGCGGCTGGTCGCGCTGCTCGAGTCGGTGAGCGCGCCCGGCGAACCTCCGCTGACGGTCCACTCGCTGCGCGAGCTCCTCGACACGCTCGTGGTGCTGCTCGAGGCGCCGGGCGGCCGGATCGAGCTCGCGTTTCCGTATTTCGTCCGCAAGTCGGCGCCCGTTTCGGGGGTCGCGAGCCGGCTCGACTATGAGGTGAAGCTCGCGGGCGAGCTCGACGGCGGCGCGTACCGGCAGACCCAGACCGTCGCCGTGCCCGTGACCTCGCTCTGCCCGTGCTCGAAGGAGATCTCGGAATACGGCGCGCACAACCAGCGCTCGACGGTGACCGTGACCGTCGTGCCCGCCGCGCCGCTCTGGTTGATCGAGATGATCCGGATCGCCGAGGAAGAAGCTTCGTGCGAGCTCTACGGGCTCCTCAAGCGCGCCGACGAGAAGTACGTCACCGAGCACGCGTACAACCACCCGAAGTTCGTCGAGGACCTGGTGCGCGGCGTCGCGTCGCGGCTCGCCGCCGACCCGCGCGTCGACGGCTACGCGGTCGAGGCCGAGAACTTCGAGTCGATCCACAACCACTCGGCGTTCGCCCGGATCGTCCGCGGCCTCTGACCTCGCCGGGCCGCCAGAGCCGTAACGCGATGCGGCCGGTCGCCATCCTTCGCTTCTCGCCGACCGAAGGTCCCGCGTACTTCGCGGAGTGGCTCGATCGCCGCGCGCTCGACCATTCGATCGTCGCGCTCGACGCGGGCGCCCGCGTGCCGGCGGATCCGCGCGCGTACGCGGGCCTCGCGCTGATGGGCGGCCCGATGGGCGTCAACGACGCGCTGCCGTGGATCGAGCCCGTCTGCGCGCTCCTGCGGGCGGCGGTCGCCGCGCGGATCCCCGTGCTCGGCCACTGCCTCGGCGGACAGCTCCTCGCGAAGGCGCTGGGCGCGGAGGTCGCGCGCGCCGGCGTGCACGAAATCGGCTGGATCGACGTCGACGTGACCGATGCATCGGCGCAGGCCGCATGGTTCGGCGGGCGGCCGCGGTTCACGACGTTCCAGTGGCACTACGATGCGTTCGCGCTGCCGCACGGCGCGACGCGCGTGCTCGGCAACGCCTTCAATGCGAACCAGGCCTACGTCGTCGACGGCCGCCACATCGGCATGCAGTGCCACATCGAGATGACGCGCGAGCTCGTCGAGACGTGGGTCGCAAGCGGTGCCTCGGAGTTGCCGACGGCGTCCAGCGCGTCCGCACAGTCCGCCGGCGACATCCGGCGCGACCTCGACCGGCGCCTTGCCGACCTGCGCGCGGTCGCCGACGACGTCTACGCGCGCTGGGCGACGGGACTGGTGCACTGACGTGGCTATCCGCGCGCTGTCCGACCAGGTCATCAACCAGATCGCCGCCGGCGAGGTGGTCGAGCGGCCCGCGGCGGCGCTGAAGGAGCTGCTCGAGAACGCGCTCGATTCGGGCGCCACGCAGATCGACGTCGATCTCGCCGGCGGCGGGATCGAGCGGATCCGCGTCGCCGACAACGGCGCCGGCATCGAGCGCGAGGAGCTGGCGCTCGCCGTCGCGCGGCACGCGACGTCGAAGCTCGCGACCGCCGACGATCTCGCGGCCATCGCGACGCTGGGCTTCCGGGGCGAGGCGCTCGCGTCGATCGGCGCCGTGTCGCGGCTCGCGCTCGCTTCGCGCGCGGCGGGACGGCCGCACGCGTGGCGAATCGAGGTCGACGGCGGAATCGCAGGCGTGACCGCGCCCGCGGCGATCGCGGCGGGCACGACCGTGACGGTGCGCGAGCTCTACTTCAACACGCCGGCGCGGCGGAAGTTCCTGCGCACCGAGGCGACCGAGTGGGGCCACTGCGACGAGGCGTTCCGGCGCGTCGCGCTCGCGCATCCGGACGTCGGCTTCACGCTGCAGCACAACGGCCGCGTCGTGCACCGGCTCCTCGCGCAGGGGCGGCGCGCGCGCGTCGAGGCGCTGCTGGGCGAAGGGTTCGTCGCGAGCGCGGCGCAGGTGGACGCGCGGTCGGGGCCGCTCGCGCTCGCGGGCTACGCGGTCCGCCCGGCGTACGCGACGCAGTCCGCGGGGCAGTACACGTTCGTCAACGGGCGCTTCGTCCGCGACCGCGTGCTCGCACACGCGCTGCGGGAGGCGTATCGCGACGTGCTCCACCACGAACGGCAGCCGGCGTATGCGCTGTGGCTCACGCTCGAGCCGCGGCAGGTCGACGTCAACGTGCATCCGCAGAAAATCGAGGTCCGCTTCCGCGACTCGGGCGCGGTGCACGAGTTCGTGCGGCGCGCCGTCGAGCGCGCGCTGGCGCTGACCGGCGCCGAGCAACCGGCGGTGTCGGCGGCCGACCGGCTGGGCCTCGCCGCGGCGCACGTGCCGCCGCTCGCGCCGCCGCACGAGCCGGCGGCCGCCCCGTCGCGACCGGCGGCGTGGTTCCCGTCGCAGGCGGCGATGCCGCTGCCGGCGGGCGAGCCCGCGGCGTTCTACGCGCGGCTCTTCGGCGGGCGGTCGGCGCTGCCCGCGGGACTGCCCGACCTGCCTCCGACCGGCGACGAGCATCCGCTCGGCTTCGCGCTCGCCCAGCTCCACGGCATCTACGTGCTCGCGCAGAATCGCGACGGTCTCGTGCTGGTCGACATGCACGCGGCGCACGAGCGGATCGTCTACGAGCGACTGAAGGCCGCGGCGGCGCTGCGTGTCCCGGTGCAGCCGCTCCTCGTTCCGGCGACGTTCGCCGCGTCGCCGCTCGAGGTCGCCGCGGCGGACGAGCACGCGGAGACGCTCGACCGGCTCGGCTTCGCAATCGCCGCGCTCGGGCCCGCGACGCTCGCCGTGCGCGGCATCCCGGCGCCGCTCGCCGACGCCGACGCGGCGACGCTCGCGCACGCGGTGCTCTCCGAGCTCCGCGAGTTCGGCGGCAGCGAGGTGCTCGACGCGCAGCGCGAAGAGCTCCTCTCGACGATGGCGTGCCACGCTGCCGTGCGCGCGAACCGGGGCCTCACCGTCCCCGAGATGAACGCGTTGCTCCGCGAGATGGAGGCGACCGAGCGCGCGGGACAGTGCAATCACGGCCGGCCGACGTGGTACCAGCTCACGCTTGCCGAGCTGGACCGCCTCTTCCTGCGAGGCCGTTGACCGCTCGTGCAAAGCTGCTGCGCGCCCCGGCTGCGTCGTTGTGTCCTCGCTCGGCGTTCGCTGTACGTTCCGGGTACTTTCTCGCGCCTCGCTGCGGGCCGCCTCGCATCCGGGCCTGCTCGCGACGCTTTGCCCTGAGCGGTCCATCCCCTTGACCTCCGCGAACTCGACAATCCCGGCGGTGCTGCTCATGGGCCCGACCGCGGCGGGCAAGAGCGCGCTCGCGCTCGCGCTCGCCGAGCGGCTCGACGGCGAGATCGTCAGCGTCGACTCGGCACAGATCTACCGGGGGATGGACGTCGGCACGGCGAAGCCGGACGCGGCGGCGCGCGCACGCATCCCGCATCACCTGATCGACATCGTCGCTCCGACCGAATCGTATTCGGCGGCGCGATTTCGCGACGACGCCCTCGCGGAGATCGCGGCGATCCGCGCACGCGGCCGCGTGCCGATCGTCGCCGGCGGCACGATGCTCTACTTCAAGGCGTTGACCGAGGGCCTGAGCGCGCTGCCGCAGGCCGATGCGGCCGTGCGCGCCCGGATCGACGCGCGCGCGGCGCGCGACGGCTGGCCGGCGCTGCACGCGGAGCTCGCGCGGGTCGATCCCGTGACGGCGGCACGGCTCGCGCCGACCGACGCGCAGCGGATCCAACGCGCGCTCGAGGTGTTCGAGCTTTCGGGGCAGCCTCTGTCTGCGCTGCAGGGAGCGCGCGAGACCGGCGGCGAGCTAGGCGCCGTCGTGCGGATCGCGCTCGTCCCCGAGGATCGGGCGCGGCTGCACGCGGCCATCGCCGAGCGCTTCGACGCGATGCTGGCCGCGGGCCTCGTCGACGAGCTGCGGCGGCTGCGCGCGCGGCACGCGCTCGAGCCGTCGCTGCCGTCGATGCGCTGCGTCGGCTACCGGCAGGCCTGGGAATACCTCGACGGGCGCATCGATGCGCCGACGCTCCGCGCGAAGGGCATCGCCGCGACGCGCCAGCTCGCGAAGCGGCAGCTGACGTGGCTCCGGGGCACCGCCGCGCACGTCCTCGCCGTGCCCGGAGATGCGCTCGTCGAGGCGGCCCTCCGGCTCTGCGATGGCGCCACGGCCGGGAACCCGCGCGCGGTGGCGCCGGTCGGACGATGACGGCGGCACGGGAGCGCCGCGAACGGAGGTTGCCCATGTGGAAGCTCGAAGTGCAGGATGATCGAGGCGTCTGGTCGGACGTGCGCGGCGCCGACGGCGCCGTGCTGACGTTCGACGACGAGAGCACCGCGCGCGCGAAGCTCTCGGAGCTCTACCCGGTCCTCGTCAGGATGGAGAAGTACGGGGATCCGAAGCGCACGCGCGTCGTCCGGGTGTTCCGCACCGACGAGGAGTGGAAGGAAGGCACACCGCCGAGGTAAGCGAGGGCGCGCGCGAGCCGTGCGATAATCCGGCCCTCGCGCGGCGGCTCCGCCCGGCCCGCGTTCCCCACCGACGACGATGCCCGCACGCACGCTCTACGACAAGCTGTGGGACAGCCACGTCGTGCGGACGGAGGAGGACGGCACCGCGCTCCTGTACATCGACCGGCACCTCGTCCACGAGGTGACGAGCCCGCAGGCCTACGAGGGGCTGAAGCTCGCCGGGCGCAAGCCGTGGCGGACGAGCTCGATCGTCGCGACGGCCGATCACAACACGCCCACACAGCACTGGGACCGCGGCATCGACGATCCGGTCTCGCGCCTGCAGGTCGAGACGCTCGACGCCAACATCCGCGCGACCGGCGCCAGGGCCTACTTCCCGTTCCGCGACCGACGCCAGGGCATCGTCCACGTGATCGGACCCGAGCAGGGCGCGACGCTGCCGGGGATGACCGTCGTCTGCGGCGACTCGCACACGAGCACCCATGGCGCGTTCGCCGCGCTCGCGTTCGGCATCGGCACCTCCGAAGTCGAGCACGTGCTCGCGACGCAGTGCCTGCTCGTCAAGCAGTCGAAGGCGATGTGCGTCGTCGTCGACGGCCGGCTGCCGGCCGGCTGCACGGCGAAGGACATCGCGCTCGCGATCATCGGCCGCATCGGCACGGCCGGCGGCACGGGCTATGCGATCGAATTCGCGGGCAGCGCGATTCGCGCGCTGTCGATGGAAGGCCGGATGACCGTATGCAACATGTCGATCGAGGCCGGCGCGCGCGCGGGAATGATCGCCGCCGACGACACGACGATCGATTACCTGAAGGGGCGTCCGTTCGCGCCGACCGGCGAGCTCTGGGACCGCGCCGTCGCGTACTGGAGAACGCTCAAATCGGACGACGGCGTCCGCTTCGATCGCTTCGTGGCGCTCGACGCCGCGACGATCGCGCCGCACGTGACGTGGGGGACGTCGCCCGAGATGGTGACGACGATCGAGGGCCGCGTGCCGGATCCCGACGCCGAGAGGGACCCGGTGCTGCGCGAGGGGATCGAGCGCGCGCTCACCTACATGGGGCTCGAGCCCGGGACGCCGATCGGCGACATCGCGATCGACAAGGTGTTCATCGGCTCGTGCACGAATTCGCGGATCGAGGACCTGCGGGCCGCCGCCGCGATCGCGGGCGGGCGCCGCGTCGCGCGCACCGTGAAGCTCGCGATGGTCGTGCCCGGGTCCGGCCTCGTGAAGGCCCAGGCCGAGCGCGAGGGGCTCGATCGCGTGTTCCGCGACGCCGGGTTCGAGTGGCGGGAGCCCGGCTGCTCGATGTGCCTCGGGATGAACGACGACCGGCTCGAGGCGGGCGAGCGCTGCGCGTCGACGTCGAACCGCAACTTCGAGGGCCGGCAGGGCGCGGGCGGCCGCACCCATCTCGTGAGCCCGGCGATGGCCGCGGCGGCCGCGATCGCCGGTCATTTCGTCGACGTGCGGCGCCTGGCGTGAAAGGGAGGATGGCATGAAGCGTCTCATCGCATGGCTGGTGCTCGGGAGCGCCGTGGCGTTCCTCGTCGGCTGCAACACCGTCGAGGGCCTCGGCAAGGACGTCAAGGCGGCGGGAAGCGGCATCGAGAAGGCCGCCGAAAAGACGAAGCCCTATTAATGCGCCGGCGGCGGACGACCGTGCTCGTGCTCGCGCTCCTTGCGCTCGCGGCGGGCTGTCGTGCGCTCGACGCGGGTGCCGATCGGGACAAGGCCAAGAACGCCGGCGGCAACGGCACGATGTACCGCGAGTCCAGCGGGGCGAGGAGCCGCTGATGGAGCCGTTCCGCACGCTCGTCGGGCTCGTCGCGCCGCTCGATCGCGCGAACGTCGACACCGACGCGATCATCCCGAAGCAGTTCCTGAAGTCGATCCAGCGCTCGGGCTTCGGCCCGAACCTCTTCGACGCGTGGCGCTACCTCGACCGCGGCGAGCCCGGCATGAGTCCGTCGCAGCGCCGGCCGAATCCCGATTTCGTGCTGAACGAGCCGCGCTATCGCGGCGCCGAGATCCTGCTCGCGCGGCGCAACTTCGGCTGCGGCAGCTCGCGCGAGCACGCGCCCTGGGCGCTCCTCGGCTACGGCTTCCGCGCGGT
>DASQBO010000318.1:0-1933 GCA_035635175.1 Casimicrobiaceae bacterium
CACTTCCTGCTGCAGGTCGACATGAAGGCGGCGCTCGACAAGGCCGCCGACCGCTACACGACCGACATCCGTTCGCTCCTGCGCGAGAAGAAGGTCCAGTACGGCGGCGTCGTGCGCGAGGGCACGAACGTCGTCGTCCGCTTCCGCGACGAAGGCGAGCGGACGCGCGCCCGCAAGGAGATCGAGAGCCAGTACGCGGACCTGCTCCTGCGCGACGCCGAAGCCGCGGGGGGCGAGCTCCGGCTGGTCGCGTCGCTCAAGCCTGAGGCGCAGAAGCGGATCCAGGAGGGCGCGGTGCAGCAGAACATCACCATCCTGCGCAACCGCGTGAACGAGCTCGGCGTCGCCGAGCCGATCGTGCAGCAGCAGGGCGGCGACCGCGTGATGGTCCAGCTGCCCGGCGTCCAGGACACCGCCCGCGCGAAGGACATCCTCGGCCGCACGGCCACGCTCGAGATCCGGATGGTCAACGACGACCCCGGCGCGCTCGAAGCGGCCGTCGGCGGCCAGGTCCCCTTCGGCAGCGACCTCTTCACAGAGCGGAACGGCGGCAAGGTGCTGGTGCGGCGGCAGGTCGTGCTGACCGGCGACCGGATCAACGATGCGCAGCCCGGCTTCGACCAGCGGACGAGCGAGCCCGCCGTGCACGTCAACCTCGACGGCAGCGGCGCGCGCATCTTCAAGGAGATCACGCGCGAGAACGTCGGCAAGCGAATGGCGATCGTGCTGGTCGAGAAGGGCAAGGCCGAAGTGATCACCGCCCCCGTCATCCGCGAGGAGATCGGCGGCGGCCGCGTCCAGATCAGCGGCCGGATGAGCACCCGCGAAGCGAACGACATCGCGCTGCTCATGCGCGCCGGCGCCCTCGCCGCGCCGATGGAGATCGTCGAGGAGCGCACCGTCGGGCCGTCGCTCGGCAAGGAGAACATCGACAAGGGTTTCAACTCGGTGACCTACGGCTTCATCGTGCTCGCGATCTTCATGTGCGCCTACTACCTGCTCATGGGACTGATCTCGGTCGTCGCGCTGTCGGTGAACCTGCTGCTCCTGGTCGCCATCCTGTCGATGCTGCAGGCGACGCTCACCTTGCCCGGCATCGCCGCCATCGCGCTGACCCTCGGCATGGCGATCGACGCCAACGTCCTCATCAACGAGCGGATACGCGAGGAGCTCCGCTGGGGCGCGACGCCGCACGCGGCGCTCTCCGCCGGCTACGAGCGCGCATGGGGCACGATCCTCGATTCCAACGTGACGACGCTGATCGCGGGGATCGCGCTCCTGATCTTCGGCACAGGCCCCGTGCGCGGCTTCGCCGTCGTGCACTGCCTCGGGATCATGACGTCGATGTTCTCGGCCGTCTTCGTCTCGCGCGGCATCGTCAACCTGATCTACGGGAGCCGCAAGCACCTCTCGAAGATCTCGATCGGCCAGGTGTGGCAGCCGAGCGCCGCCGCGAAGTGACGCCGCGCTCCGGCCGCTGACCCCTCTCCCGTCCAGGTCCTCCATGGAATTCTTCCGCATCGAGCGCGACATCCCGTTCATGCGGCACGCGCTCACGTTCAACGTGATCTCGGCCGTCACGTTCGTGCTCGCCCTGTTCTTCCTCGCGACGCGCGGCCTCAACCTCGGCGTCGACTTCCGCGGCGGCACCGTGATCGAGGTCACCTACGGCGGCGCGGTCGACTTCGCGCACGTGCGCGCGGCGATCGACAAGCTGAACCTCGGCGAATACTCGGCGCAGAGCTTCGGCAGCTCCAACACGGCGCTGATCAGGCTGCCGCTCAAGGAGGGGCTTTCGAGCGCGCAGCTGTCGGAGCAGGTGATGGGCGTGCTCAAGGCCGACGACCCCTCCGCGTCGCAGCAGCGCGTCGAGTTCGTCGGGCCGCAGGTCGGCAAGGAGCTCTTCGAGAACGGCGCGCTCGCGCTGCTGCTC
>DASQBO010000319.1:0-5677 GCA_035635175.1 Casimicrobiaceae bacterium
AACGGCGGGGCCGGATGCGGCTCGGCGACGACGTCGACGCGCCAGTGGCCGGGCGGATCGCCGGCGTTCGCGTCGTGGTTGCCGCGGACCACGGTGATGGCGAGCGCCGCGTGCGCGGCACGAAAGCGCACGAAGGCGGCGTCGAGCGCGGCGACGCGTCCGGCGGCGGCGTGGAGGAAGTCGCCCAGCACGACGAGTCGCCGCGCGCCCGTGCGCGCGAGCAGTTGCGAAAGACGCCCCAGATCGCTCGTCGTCGCGCCGCGCGGCACCGCGACACCGGCGGCGCGGAACGCCGCGGCCTTGCCGAGATGCAGGTCGGCGGCGAAGAGCGTCCCCTCGCGGGGCCAGAAGAGCGCACGCTCGGCCAGCAGCGCGACGCGCTCGCCGGCGAAGGTGGTCTCGACGCTGCCATCCCCCCGCGCGGCGAAGTCGTGCGCATTTCGTCCGTCGTCGTCGAGCGGAAGGGGGGCGGCGGAGAGGGGCATGGCGAAGGCGAGGTCGAGCGCGCCGCGCAATTGCGCGTTGGCCGAGCGCGGTGCACACTTGATCGCCGATTGTAGCGGACCCTAACCAGAACTCCGGAGCGCGCATGCCACGCTTTGCCGCCAACGTGAGCTTCCTCTTCACCGAAGTCCCCTTCCTCGAGCGCTTCGCCGAGGCCGCGCACGCCGGCTTTCGCGCGGTCGAGTGCTCGTTCCCGTACGACGTTTCCGCGAAGGAGATCGCAGACCAGCTCCGGCAGCACCGGCTCGAGATGGCGCTCTTCAACGCGCCGCCCGGCGACTACGCGTCCGGCGATCGCGGCACGGCGTCCTTGCCCGGACGCGAGCACGAGTTCGCCGCGAGCTTCGTCACCGCGCTCCGCTATGCGCAGGCGCTCGGCTGCCGCCGGATCCACACGCTGGCGGGCGTCGTCCCCGACGACGCCGATCCCGAGCGGCGGGCGCGGCAGCGCGCGACCTTCGTGCGCAACCTGCGCTTTGCCTGCGGCGAGGCGCAGGCGCAGGGCGTCACCGTGCTGATCGAGGCGCTCAATCCGCGCGACGCCCCGAACTACCTGTTCTCGACGCAGGACGAGGCCGATGCGATCCGCACGGAAGTCGGCGCGCCGAACCTGAAGCTGCAGTTCGACCTCTATCACACGCAGATCGTCGAGGGCGACCTCTCGGAGCGCATCCGCCGGCATCTGCCGCACGTGGGGCACATCCAGGTGGCCGGCGTGCCCGGCCGCCACGAGCCCGACATCGGCGAGATCAACTACGCGTGGATCTTCCGGCTCCTCGACGAGCTCCGTTACGACGGCTGGATCGGCTGCGAATACCGGCCGCAGGAGAGCACCGCAGCGGGCCTCACCTGGCTCTACCGGCTGCTCGATCGCCGCCCGGCGCCGGTGTCGGGCGACTGAGCGAGGCGGAGACGGCTACAGCGCGACCGACATTCCTCCGTCGATCGTGATCATCTGCCCCGTGATGTAGTCGGCGGCGCGCGAGGCGAGGAACACGGCGAGCCCGGAGATCTCGTCCGGCTGGCCCCAGCGCCCCGCCGGCGTCCGCTTCTTCACCCACGCGTCGAATTCGGCGTTGTCGAGGAGCGCCCGGTTCATCTCGGTCGCGAAATAGCCGGGCGCGATCGCGTTGACCTGGATGTTGTGCGGCGCGAGCTCGATCGCCATCGCGCGCGTGAGCTGCCGCACGCCCCCCTTCGCCGCCGTGTAGGCGACGATCGTCGGCCGCGCGAGCTCCGAGAGCAGCGACGCGATGTGGATGATCTTGCCGGAGCGCCGCGCGATCATCCCCGGCAGCGCGGCCTGCGCTACGAGGAACGGCGCCGTGAGATTGGTCGCGATCACGTCGTCCCAGTCCTTCTTCTCGAACTCGACGATCGGCTTGCGGCGCTGGATGCCGGCGTTGTTGACGACGATGTCGAGGTGCCCGTACGACGCTTCGAGCCCGTCGACGGCGCGCCGGACCGCGTCGGCGTCGGTCACGTCGAAGACGGCGGTCGCGGCGCGCAGGCCCTCGGCGCTCAGCGTCCCGGCGGCGGTGGCGAGCTCCGCCGGTCGCCGGCCGTTGAGCACGGCCGTCGCACCCGCCCGCGCGAGCCCCTTCGCGATCGCGAAGCCGAGCCCGCGGTACGCGCCGGTGACGAGCGCGACCTTGCCGGTCAGGTCGAAAGGGTTCGGCGTCATGGCGTTTCGCGCTGGACGTCCTGCAGTATCTTACGGCCCGGTCGCGTACGGTACGTCAGTCGAGCCGGCGGCGGCTTCGAGCGCCTCGACCATCCGCGCGACGCGCGCTTCCAGCGCTTCGGTCGACAGCTCCTCGCGGAACATCTCGACCAGGAGCGGAAACGCGAAGGGCGTCGGTCGCGGCGGGCTCGCCAGCACGAGCTTGCTCGTGCGCATTCGGGCGAGCGCCGCGTCGATGCGCGGCGCCTCGAGCCTGCGCTCGAGCACCTCCCGTACCGCCTGGCGCAGCAGCGGGTTGTCGGCGTCGTACTCGGCGAACACGTTGTACAGGAGCGCCGCCGACGCCTGCAGGTGCCGCGCCGGATGCGGCTCGCCGGGGTAGCCCTGGAAGGTGAGCCCCGCCACCCGCGCGATTTCGCGGAACTGCCGGCGTGCGAGCTCGGCGGCGTTGAGCCCGGCGAGCATGTCGAGGTCGACGTTCGCCGCGGCGAGCAGCCGGCCCAGCTCCCCGATCGCGAGCTCCACCGGGGCCGCGGACAGTAGGCCGAACCCGTAGTCGTTGGCCGTGAGGCTGAACGTGCGCGGCACCTCGCGCGAGAGCCGGTAGGAGAACAGCGTCGCGAGGCCGATGTGCGCAAGGCGGCCCTCGAACGGGTAGAAGAAGAGCCCGTGGCCCTCGCGCGTGCGGATCCGTTCGACGAGCCATTCGTCCTCGGCGGGCAGCGCCGACCAGCGGCGCTGCAGCTCGAGCAGCGGGCGCACGAGCGCCATCTCCGGCGTCGCGTATCGGCCGCGCTTCGCCGCGGCGACGAGCCGCCGCGTCGCCTCGGCGAGCTGCGTGGACAGCGCCATCTTGCCGCCCAGCCAGCGCGGCACCTGCGCCGCATGCGCCTTCGCGGGCACGACCCAGGCGGTCAGCTCCCGCACGCGCACGAGCTCGAGCATTCGCCCGGCGAACACGAAGGCATCGCCCGGCGAGAGCCGTGCGATGAAGCCCTCCTCGACGTGACCGAGGGCGGAACCGTTGCGCAGGCGGACCGTGACGCTCGCCTCCGAGACGATGGTGCCGATGCCGATGCGGTGCCGACGTGCGATCGCCGCGTCCGGCACCCGCGCCACGCCGTCTTCGCCGATCACGACGCGGCGATACTCGGGGTATGCGTTGAGCGCGGCGCCGCCGTGCACGACGAAGTCGAGCGCGAGCTGCCACTCGGCGTCGGTGAGGTCGCGGTATGCGTGCGTGCCCCTGACTTCCGCGAGCAGCGCGGCGGGCCGGAAGCCGCCACCGAGCGCGCACGTGACGAGATGCTGGACGAGCACGTCCTGCGCGCGCTCGAGCGGCGGGCGCGCCTCGATCATCCGCGCCGCTGCGGCCTCGCGCGCGGCCGCCGCCTCGACGAGCTCGAGCGCCTGGGTCGGCACGACCGTCACGCGCGACGTTGCGCCCGGACGGTGTCCGCTGCGCCCCGCGCGCTGCAGCAGGCGCGCCACGCCCTTGGGGCTGCCGATCTGCAGCACCTGGTCCACGGGCGCGAAGTCGACGCCGAGGTCGAGGCTCGACGTGCACACGACCGCGCGCAGGCGTCCCTCGCGCAGGCCGGCCTCGACCCAGTCGCGGACGTCGCGCTCGAGCGAGCCGTGGTGGAGCGCGATCTGCCCGGCCCAGTCGGGCCGCGCCTCGAGGATCGCCTGGTACCAGATCTCGGTGGCCGAGCGCACGTTCGTGAACACGAGCGTCGTCCGGGCCCGCTCGATCGCGCGGACGACGCCGGGCAGGAGCTTGAGGCCGATGTGTCCCGCCCAGGGGAAGCGCTCGATCGTCTTCGGCAGCATGCTGTCGATGACGATCGCCTTCGCGTCGTGGCCGCGGACGAGGGCTGCCTTCGTGCTGCGCGCGGGACCGACCAGCGCCGAGAGCGCGACGTCGAGGTTCGCGAGCGTCGCCGAGAGGCCCCAGATGCGCAGCGCCGGCCGCAGCGTCGCGATCCGCGCGAGCGCGAGCTCGGCCTGCACGCCCCGCTTCGTCGACAGGAGCTCGTGCCATTCGTCGACGACGACGGCGTCGAGCGCGGCGAAGCGCTCGCGCCAGTCGGCGCGCGCGAGCAGCAGTGTCAGGCTCTCCGGCGTCGTGACGAGCGCCGTCGGCAGCCGTCGCGCCTGCTGCGCGCGGGCGCCGGCGGCCGTGTCGCCCGTGCGCACGTCGACGGTCCAGCGGGGGCGCAGCGCCGCGGCGGCGTCGGCGAGCGCGAGTCCCGTGTCCGCCGCGAGCGCGCGGAGCGGCGTGAGCCAGAGAAGGCGCAACGCCGGCGGTTCTCCGGGCTCGCCTTCGTCGCCCAGCGCGAGCGCCGGCACCGCGGCGGCGAGGGTCTTGCCCATGCCCGTGGGCGCGTGCACGAGACCGGAGCGGCCCGCGGCGCAGGCCGCCCACACCTCCTCCTGGAACGGAAACGGCGCCATGCCGCGTGCGGCGAGCCATGCGCGCGCGGGCGCGAACGCGTCGGCGGCGCGGTCGCGCGCGCGGGGCGACGCGATTTCGTCGACGGCACAGAACGGCGCGGCCATCGCGAGAGTGTAGTGCATGCACCGCATCCGCGTCGGGCCGCGCCTGACAGGGGAATCATCTCCGCTCCGACAGGCGTGCCGCGGCGCAGGGCCGCAGCATGTTGCAGACGCCGCTTTCGCGGCCAGTGGAGAACGATGGCGCATATCGTCGCTGCAGAGTTCAAGGAGTTCGCCGAAGCCGAAGCCGCGGTCGCGGCGCTGCGCGAGCAGGGCTTCGCGCCGTCGCAGGTGACGACGTTCTACCTGAACGCGCCCGGGCAGCACGCGGCGTTCCCGATCGGCGGCGACCGTTACAAGGATCCGCAGGCCGCGAGCGGCGGATCGGGCGCGCTCAAGGGAGCGGCGCTCGGCAGTGCTGCCGGGCTCGCGCTCGGCGTGGCCGCCGCGCCCGTCGTGGGCGCCGTCGCGGCCGTCGGCGGCATGGCCGCCGGCGCGTACGCGGGGTCGCTGGCGGGCGCGGTGGGGAGCCTCGGGAAGGATTCGCCGGCCGCACAACCGCCGGCGGAGCGTCCCGCCGGCGTGGTCGTCGCAGCGCACGTGCCGTCACCGGCCGAAAGGGAACGCGCGACGTCGATCTTTTGGCGGCATCACGCGCATTCGATCGAGCTCGCGGAAGGCGAGTGGAGGGACGGCACGTGGCACGACTTCGATCCCGTGTCGACTCCCCACTGGCGCAAGGCGCCCGGAACGTGAAGAAGCGCGGCCGCGCCGGGTGCGGCGCGCGGGCGCATCGCTGACGGCAACGAGGAGACAGTGATGCCCGAACGGAAGACAAGGCTGCGCGCACAGCGCGACCGGCACGCAGGCAAGGAGGCGGGCGAATTCGTGCGCGAGGAAATCGAGCACGTGCGGGAAGGCAAGCACGGGGCGCGCTCGGCGAAGCAGGCGATCACGATCGGACTTTCGAAGGCGCGGCGTGCCGGGGTC
>DASQBO010000320.1:0-4866 GCA_035635175.1 Casimicrobiaceae bacterium
CGAGTCCCGTGACACCCTTCGCCTCGAGCTTCTTGAACAGCATCGCGCCGACCGGCCCGCCCGTGACCGCGTGGAGATCCTCGTAGCTGTCGAAGATGTAGGGCAGGTCGAACACCTCGAACTCGCGGACGCCGAGCGGGCCGAACTTCGCGACCGACGGCGCAAGGATCTGCACCGACCCGAGCTGCAGCGCCTCCATCTCCTCGCCGTCCTTAAACAGCGAGCTGTTGGGATACACCTCGACCTTGACGCGGCCCTTGGTGCGTTCCTCGGCGAGCTGCTTGAAGCGCTCGGCGCCCTTGCCCTTCGGCGTGTCGACGGCGACGACGTGGCTGAACTTGATGACGATCGGCTGCTGGGCTCCGGCGCCGGCTGCGAACGCGAGGGCGATCGCCGCGACGGCGCCCAGCAGGACGCCGGGGGTATTCACGTGCTTCATGGGTCTCCTCCGGAAAAGGGCGATCGTGCGCCGCCCCGCCGACTACAGCACCATTTGCGCGTTCTTGCAACCCGGCTCAGGCGGCGGCGGCCAACGGCGGCGCACCGACGGCATTCGCCAAGGCGCGAAGCAACGCCGACCCGTCCCCCCGCCAGGCGCTGCCGTGCATGCACGCGAGCACCTGCGGTTGCTCCCGCGCCAGGCGCTCAAGGACCGCGGTGGTGTGCGGGGCGTGCGCGTAGTAGTCCATCGAGGCGCGGAAGGCTTCGCTCGGCCCGAGGATGTCGGACTCGGTGATGGGCGTGCCGCCGCTGCCGCCCTGGGTGAAGAGGTCGCCGCAAAGCAGCGTGCGAGTCTCGGTCTCCATCATGAAGCCGCACTCCCAGCCGTGCGGCACGTGCGGGGCGTCGAACCAGCGCAGCGCGTGCCGGCCGGTCGTCAGGACTTCGCCGTCGGCGAGGGCCCGGGCGGGGCGGTCGGCGAGGTCGTTCGCGGACACCAGGGCGGCGAGCCGGCCGCAGACCGGGACCGCGCCCGGGGCGGCGGCGAGGAAATCGTTCAGCGCGCCGCATTCGTCGGCTTCGACGTGCGAGAAGGCGACGTAGCGAATGGTCTCGGGCGGCAGCACCTTCGAGATGGCCTCTGCCACGAGCGGGTACATTCGGCGCGGGCCCGTGTGGAAGACGAGCGGCTCGGCGTCGGCGACGAGGTACTGGTTGAAGTTGAAGCCGGGGCCGCCGGGGAGATCCACCGGCGTGTTGATCCTGTAGATGCCGCGGGCGATCTCGTGGACGTTGGTGCCGCTTGCTGCGTTCGTGATCATGGGCTTCTCCGTGGTTAAGATGCCCCCGGTGGTGTAACGAGTTACCCAGGCGTTACACATCCATGCAAAGGATCGCTATGCTCCGGGCGTGCCCCAGGACGTCGCCACACTCGAGGACGCCGCGCTCGCGCGCCGCATTGCGGCTGCCGGTGCGGGGACCGATTCTGCCGCCGAAACAGAGCTTTACCGGCGGCTTGCGCCACGCGCGCGGCTCTACGGCCTGCGCCACCTGCGCGACCCGCAGGCGGCGCGCGATCTCATGCAGCAGGTCCTCCTCATGACGCTCGAGCGGCTGCGCGCGGGCAAGCTCCGCGAACCGGAGCGGATCGCCTCGTTCGTCCTGGGCACGTGTCGCATGGCGGTGCTGGAAATCCGGCGCGGCACCTGGCGCCGCGAGAGGCTGCTCGCCGCCTACGGCGACACTGCGGAGGCGGTCGAGGCGCCCGAGCCGCTGGGGCTCGAGGCGGAAAGGCTCGCCCCGTGCCTGCAGGCGCTCGCCGAGCGCGAGCGAACGGTGGTGACGCTCACGTTCTTCGCGGACAAGTCGGGCGACGAGGTCGCGAAGGAACTGGGGCTTTCGGCCGGCAACGTGCGGGTCATCCGTCACCGCGCGCTCGCGCGGCTGCGCGAGTGCATGCGCGGGGAGGCGTCATGACAGCCACGCGCTGCGCAAAGCCGATCGAATTCGAGGCGCTCGTCGCCTACTGGCTGGGCGAGCTTCCGGCGGCGGCGGAAGCGCCGATCGAGGAACACTTCTTCGGCTGCGCCTACTGCGCGCGGCAACTCGAAGACCTCGCCGCGCTCGCTCTCGGCATACGCGCTGCGGTACGCAACGGCGCGGTGCGGGCCGTGATCACGCAACGATTCCTCGAGCACATGAAGCAGCAAGGCATGCGCGTTCGCGAATACCGAGTGGCGCCGGGCGAGCGCGTCGCCTGCACGATCCGCGCGGACGACGACGCGGTGGTCGGCCACATGCAGGCGCAGGTCGCGGGCGTCAGGCGCGTGGATGCGCTGGAGAGCCTCGACCTGGGCGACGGCCGCGTGCAGCAGTGGCGCGTGGAGGACGTGCCCTTCGATCCGGACGCCGGCGAGGTGCTGACCCTGCCGTCGGCCGCGGCGCTGAAGAAGCTGCCGGCCCATACGTTGCGCGTCCGGCTCGTCGCAGTCGACGATGCAGGCGAGCGGCCGCTCGGCGAATACACGTTCGCGCACACGCCGAGCTGAGACGAGCGCATCGACTGCCCGCAGCTCGTCGGAGCGATCGCGAACCAGAGAACCGGCCTAATGAACGACCCGTCGCACCGGCTGTGCGTCGCCCCGATGATGGACTGGACCGACCGGCACTGCCGTTACTTCCTGCGTCTCGTCACGCGGCGCGCGCGCCTCTACACGGAGATGATCACCGCCGCGGCCCTCCTGCACGGCGACGTCGCACACCATCTCGACTTCGATCCCGCCGAGCATCCGGTCGCGCTGCAGCTCGGCGGCAGCGACCCGGCCGTCCTCGCCCACTGCGCGAAGCTCGGCGCGCGCTGGGGCTACGACGAGATCAACCTGAACTGCGGTTGTCCCTCGGAGCGCGTGCAGACCGGGAGCTTCGGCGCGTGCCTGATGGCCGAGCCGGCGCTGGTCGCGACCTGCGTCGCCGCGATGCGCGAGGCGGCGTCGCTGCCGGTGACGGTCAAGCACCGGATCGGTCTCGACGGCGGCGCCGACTACGGCTTCGTCCGCGACTTCGTCGGGACCGTCGCGGCCTCCGGGTGCGAGGTCTTCATCGTCCACGCGCGAAACGCCGTGCTCAAGGGACTCTCGCCCAAGGAGAACCGCGAGGTGCCGCCGCTGCGCTACGACGTCGTGCACCGGCTCAAGCGCGATTTTCCCGCGCTGACGATCGTGCTCAACGGCGGGTTGACGGAGTGGGATGCGATCGATCGCGAGCTCGCGACGGTCGACGGCGTCATGCTCGGGCGCGTCGCGTATCACGATCCGTACTTCCTCGCCGCGGCCGACTGGCGCGTCTGGGGCGACGCCGCGCCGGCGCGCTCGCGCGCGCAGGTGATGCGCGAGCTCGTGCCCTACGCGGCGGACCATCACGCGCGCGGCGTGCCGCTTCGCGCGATCGCGCGGCACGTGCTCGGTCTCTACCACGGGCGCTCGGGCGGCCGCCGCTTCCGGCGGATCCTGTCCGACGCGGCGCGGCTGCGCGACGTGGGGCCCGAGCTGCTCCTCGAGGCGCTCGCGGCCGTCGAGCCGGTCGCCGCGATTCCCGCCTAAGGCCTCGGCATGTCGTCCGCGATGTACGCGCGGACCACGCTCTCGAAGTCCGCGTCCGCGCGCATCCCGAGCGCGGGACCCAACTTCGGCGCGAAGTTCGCAGGCCACGTCGAGACGATGCGATCGACGAGCGGGTCGAACCGCCACTTGACCCGGTCGGCGACCGCCTCGCCCGCGACCTTGCGCAGCGCCGCCACCATGTCGCCGACGCCGACGACGATCCCGGGCACGTTGACCGAGCGCGTGTGCGCGAACGCGCTCGCAGGCGCCTCGTGGCCGCACACGAGGTTCGCGACGACCGCGCGCGGCGAGGTCACCCACATTCGCGTCGCGGGCGCGACCGGGCACGGCGCGTCGATGCCGGCGAGCGGTTCGCGGATGATCCCGCTCGCGAACGAAGAGGCCGCCTTGTTCGGCTTCCCCGGGCGCACGGTGACGGTCGGCAGCCGCAGGCTGCGGCCGTCGAGCATCCCCCTGCGCGTCATGTCGTAGACCAGATGCTCGCCGATCGCCTTCTGGGTCCCGTACGACGTCTGCGGCGCGAGCGGCGCGTCGTCGGTGACCGGGTCGGGCAACGGGCCGCCGAACACGGCGAGCGAGCTCGTGAACACGAATCTCGGCGGCGCGTCGAGGCGGCGGCAGCGCTCGAGCAGGAGCCGCGTCGCGTCGAGGTTGACGCGCATCCCGGTGTCGAACTCGGCCTCCGCCTGGCCGCTCACGACGGCGGCGAGGTGGAAGACGCTCGCCGTGTCCCGCGTCAGCGCCGCTTCGACGACCGACGGGTCCGCGAGGTCCCCCGCGATCACGCGCACGCGGGGGTCGCCGAGATCCGGCGCCGCCGCGACGTCGAGCAGCACGATCTCACGGATCTCGCGTGCGCTGCCGCGCGCATCGGTCAGCGCTCCGCGCGCGAGCAGCGCGCGCGCGAGCCGGAGGCCGAGAAATCCCGCTCCGCCGGTGATGAGGATGCGCATCTGGTTTTCGCTCCGCCGTGTGACGGCAGTATGATAGCCGCACCCGAATCGCTCTCCGTTTGCGAGCCTGAAGGAGCCGCTTGACCGAGCCCGCCCTGGGCGGCGCCGTCGCTGCGATCGCCGCCGGGCTGGCCGGCGGCGGGCTCGCCGTCGTGCGCGAGTTCCTTCCCGCGGATTCGATCGCAGGACTGCGCGCGGAGGCGCTCCGCCGCGACGGCGCCGGGCTGCTCGCGCCGGCCGGGACGGGGCGGGGCGGCGCGCGCGTCGTGCGTGCGGAGGTACGCGGCGATCGCATCGGCTGGATCGAGGAGACCACCGACGTGCCGGCGGAGCGCGTGCTGTTCGCAGCGCTC
>DASQBO010000321.1:0-1655 GCA_035635175.1 Casimicrobiaceae bacterium
GCATTCCGGACCTACCGCGTCGGGCGAATGTCCGAAGTCGAGGCGCTGGACGAGCCCTACGACCGGCCTCGGAACTTCGACCTGGCCGCCTGGTGGACGAAGTCGTCGCGCGAATACGAGATGAGCAGCTATCGTGGGACGGCGACCATTCGCCTGTCGCCGCGCGGGCTCGCGCTGGTCCACATGCTCGGACCGTACGTCGCGCACGCCGTCGCCGAGACGGTGGGCAAGCCGGACGATCGCGGATGGGTGCGCTGCGCGATCCCAATCGAGTCGGTCGAGTACGGTGTCAGCGAACTGATGCGGCTCGGCTCCGACGTCGAAGTCGTCGGGCCGCCGGCGCTGCGCGCCCGGATGGCGCAGACCCTATCCGAGACGCTGGAGCACTACGCGCATCAGCGCTCGCTACGAGCTATGGCAGCACTCGACGCCAGGCGTGAATCACGTCGCCCGTCTCGCCGGCGCAGTCGCTAGCCGCGCCTCCGTCTTCGCGAGCCTCCGCCTCGTCGGGCCAGCGAAATCGCGCCGGCCGTTGATCATCAAGATAAGCTCGGCTCCGACCTGTCAATCGGCAGTTGCTTGCGGGGCCGCCGCGATCGCGACCTCCGGCGCACGCGAGGCGGCCGCCTCCCGGGCGAGGCCGCGGCGGCGCAGCAGCAGGTAGGCGGCGGGAATCACGAGCATCGACAGGAGCGGCGCCGTGATCATGCCGCCGACCATCGGCGCTGCGATCCGGCGCATGACGTCTGCGCCCGTGCCGTGGCCGAGCATGATCGGCAAGAGCCCCGCCATGATCACGGCCACCGTCATCGCCTTCGGGCGCACGCGGAGCACGGCCCCCTCCTCGATCGCTTCCTTCAGCGCCGCCTCCGTCGCGGGCACGCCGGCCGCGAGCCGCGCCTCCCACGCGTGGCGCAGGTAGATCAGCATCACGACGCCGAATTCCGCGGCCACGCCTGCGAGCGCGATGAAGCCGATGGCGGTGGCGACCGACGTCGAGTAGCCCAGGAGCCACATGAGCCAGTAGCCGCCGACCAGTGCGAACGGCACGGCGAGCATGATCGTCAGCGCCTCGTCGACGCGCCGGAACGCGAGATAGAGGAGCACGAATATCACGAGCAGCGTGAGCGGGACGACGTACGCAAGCCGCGCCTTCGCGCGCTCGAGGTACTCGAACTGGCCCGACCACGAGAGCGAGTAGCCGGGCGGGAGCTTCACCTCCCGCGCGACCGCCGCCTGCAGGTCGCGGACCACCGACACGAGGTCGCGGCCGTGCGCGTCGACGTACACCCAGCCGGAGAGGCGCGCGTTCTCGCTCCGGAGCATCGGCGGCCCGTCCACGATCTTCACGCCGGCGACCGCCGCGAGGGGGATCTGCGCGCCCATCTCCGTGACGATCGGCAGCATCCGGAGCTCGTCGACCGAGTCGCGCAGCTCGCGCGGGTAGCGAACGCTGATCGGGAAGCGCGCGAGGCCTTCGATCGTCTCGCCGATGTTCTCGCCGCCGACCGTCGCCGCGATCACGT
The DNA here is from genome assembly GCA_035635175.1 of Casimicrobiaceae bacterium. Classification (GTDB taxonomy): domain Bacteria; phylum Pseudomonadota; class Gammaproteobacteria; order Burkholderiales; family Casimicrobiaceae; genus CAIWHR01. Next base: position 1,527 of record DASQBO010000321.1, read on the forward strand.
CCTGGATCTCGGTGACGTTGAGACCGTAGCGCGCGGCGGCCACGCGGTCGATCGTGACGTCGAGGTAGCGGCCGCCCTCGAGCCGCTCGGCGAGCGCCGACGTGACCCCCGGCACGTCCTTCACGGCCC
>DASQBO010000322.1:0-6236 GCA_035635175.1 Casimicrobiaceae bacterium
ACCTGGCGCCCGGGGATTCCGCATTCATCGGCGCTCCGTCGGGAAGAACGCCGCGGCGGCGGCCGGCAACGGCGCCCCCGCGGCCTTCGCCTGCTGCAGCAGCGACCAGGCGTAACGGTACGAGGCGCGGTCGTGAAGCGCGGTCCCGACACGGATCGGCGCCCAGTCGGCCGCCTGCGCCGCGGCGAGGACCGTGGCGGCCTCGTCGATCTCGGAGGCGGCCGGCCGCATCGCGCGGAGGATCGGCTCGATCTGCGAAGGGTGGATGCTCCACATGCGCAGGAAGCCGAACTCGGTGCGGGCGCGACGCGCGTCGGCGAGGACGATCGACGGCTCGTCGAGCGCGCGCGTGACGCCGTGCGCGGGCACGACGCCGTGGGCGAGCGCGGCGGCGACCGTCTCGCACTTCGCGCGCCGCACGAGCGGATGGTCGAACTGGCCCGGGCTCTCCATCGCGGCGAGCGGGATCGCCCCGCGGTGCGCGCTCACGAAGTCCATCGTGCCGAAGTCCAGGCTGACGATGCCGGGCAGGGCGGCGATCGCCCACGCGTCGCGGACGGCGCCGTGCGTCTCGACCATCACGCTCACCGGTATTTCGCGGCCGAGGCCCGAGCGCGCCGTCTCGAGCGCGAGCCGCTCGAGGAAGCGCTCGACGTCGCCGACCGATTCCGGCTTCGGCGTCGTCAGGAACGCGATCCGGTCGCCGGCCTCCCCCAGCAGGATCGCGAGCTCCTCGGCGGCGCACGGATGACGGACGTCGTGGACGCGGGCACCGACGCGGTCGAAGCGGTTGGACGGGCCCGCGATCAGCGCCGCCATCTCGCGCGCGTGCTCGAGCTCGGCGCCGACGGGCGCGCCGTCCTCGCAATCGGTCGAGACGTCGAAGTCGCCGCCGCGTTCCGCCTGCAGCGCGAGCGCCTTCTCGATGAACTTCGCGCGGCCCGCGTAATGCACGCAGGCGGGAAGCGCCGGCAGCGGCCGTTCGCCGCCCCAGAGCGCTGCCTGCGGCGAGAGGCGCGCGGTCATTCCGCTCTCAGCCCAGCAAAGAGGCCACGCCGGACCGCTCCTCTTCGAGCTCCCTGAGCGTCGCGTCCATCTTCTCGCGCGAGAACGCGTCGATCTCGAGGCCGGTGACGCGCGTGTACTCGCCGTTCGCCGTCGTCACCGGCACGCCGTACATCACGTCCTGCGGGATGCCGTAGCTGCCGTCCGACGGGACACCCATCGTCACCCACTTGCCGTTGCTGCCCAGCATCCAGTCGCGGACGTGATCGATCGCGGCGTTCGCCGCGGACGCGGCCGACGACAGCCCGCGCGCGGCGATGATCGCGGCGCCGCGCTTGCCGACGGTCGGCAGGAGCGTGTTGCGGTTCCACTCCTCGTCGTTGATCAATGTCTTCAGCGACTTCCCTTCGACGGTCGCGAAGCGGTAGTCGGCGTACATCGTCGGCGAATGGTTGCCCCAGACGATCAGCTTCTCGATCGACCCCACCGGCTTGCCGCTCTTCGCCGCGAGCTGGGACAGCGCGCGGTTGTGGTCGAGGCGGAGCATCGCCGTGAAGTTCTTCTTGGGGAGCGAGGGCGCCGACTTCATCGCGATGTACGCGTTCGTGTTGGCCGGGTTTCCGACGACCAGCACCCTGACGTTGCGCGCGGCGGCGCGGTCGAGCGCCTTCCCCTGCTCGATGAAGATCTTGGCGTTCTCCATCAGCAGGTCCTTGCGCTCCATCCCGGGTCCGCGCGGCTTCGCGCCGACGAGGAGCGCGATCTCGGCGTCCTTGAACGCGACGGCCGGGTCCGCCGTGCCTTCCATGCCGGCGAGGAGCGGGTACGCACAGTCCTCGAGCTCCATCATCACGCCCTTGAGCGCCGCCTGCGCCTTGTCGAGGGGAAGCTCGAGGAGCTGCAGGATGACGGGCTGGTCGCGCCCCAGCATCTCGCCGGCGGCGATCCGGAACAGAATGCTGTAGCCGATCTGGCCGGCGGCGCCGGTGACGGCCACGCGAACGGGCTTCTTCATGAGGGGCTCCTAGTGGGGGACGGGCAAGCGGCGGGCGTCGCGCGGGGTCGGGGCAGGCGGGGCCGGGGACGCGGAAGGGCGGATCGTCGCGACGCGGCACCCCGGGAAAGTGTCCCGGGCGCGCAGCAAAGGGGGTGCGGGATCGAGCCCGCATTGTAGGTGGCGTGCATCGACGCTGTCAATAAGACATATATCTTATAGAAGACATCAGATATGAGATAGACAGGTCGTTCCAGGCGCCGGATAATGGGGCCCGCCGGATGCGGCGCGAACGGGGACCCGTCCGCCGCCCGCCGGTCCGAGGATCACGCGCCGCCCGATGACGCAACCGTCGCCCACGTTCCGGCCGCTCTACCTGCAGATCAAGGGATTGCTCGAGAAGAGCCTCGAGGCGGGCGAGTGGCGGCCGGCGGAGCCGATCCCGAGCGAGGTCGAGCTCGCCCGGCGCTTCGGCGTCGCCCAGGGGACGGTTCGCAAGGCGATCGAGGCCCTCGCCGCCGACCACCTGGTGGTGCGCCGCCAGGGCAAGGGGACGTTCGTCGCGACGCACACCGAGGAACGCACGTCGATGTTCCGGTTCCTGCGGATCCGGCGGAACGACGGGAAGGACGAGTATCCGGGCAGCCGCCTGATCGACGTCCGCCGCGCCAGGGCGAGCGCGGACGTCGCGCGTATCCTCCGGCTGCGGCCGGGCGAGGGCGTCGTCGTGCTTCGGCGCATCCTCGAGTACGGCGGGGTGCCGGCGGTGCTCGACGAGATCACGCTCCCGGCCGGGCTGTTCAAGGGGCTCACGAGGGCTCGCTTCCTGGCGTACCACGGATCGATGTACGGTTTCTTCGAGACGCAATATGGCGTCCGCTGCCTCAACGCCGAGGAGAAGCTCCGCGCGGTCGCTGCCGACGAGACCAGCGCCGGGCTGCTCGGGGTCGCGCCGGGCACGCCGCTCCTCGCCGTCGACCGCGTCACATTCACCTACGGCGAGCGCCCGGTCGAGTGGCGGCGCGGCCTGTGCCTGACGCGCGACCACCACTATTTCGCACGGCTCGGGTAGCGCCGAGTTGACGACGATCAAAGCACGCGACCGCGGCGGAGTCGCCGCGACGAATCGGGCTATAATCCGCTGCGGCTTTGCATTGCGGATCGGCGCCGGCGACGCACCGGGAATCGCGCGCCGGGCTCTTCACCTTGGTCGCGTCCGGCCTTTCGCGAATCGCGCTGATGCGTTGTCCGAACTTCCCGTCGCCCTTCGCCGCGTCCGCTCGCGGCGCGTGCCGCAGCAACCGCTCCGCTCGCCATGGCCGCCGCTGACCGCTCTCCGCCGGCCGCGCGGCCGGTCTACCTGCATCTGCTCAAGATCCGGATGCCGCTGCCGAGCGTCGTCTCGTTCCTGCATCGGCTCACCGGCGCACTGCTGCTCGTCGTCGGTATCCCGATCGCGCTCGCCGGCGTCGACGCGAGCCTCCGCTCGCAGGAATCCTACGACGCGCTTCGCGCGGCGCTCGCCCAGCCTTTCTGCAAGCTCGTGCTGCTCGGACTCGCCTGGGCCTTCCTCCACCACTTGTGCGCCGGCATCCGCCACCTGCTGCTCGACGTCCAGGTCGGCGTCGAGCTCGCCCCGGCGCGGCGGTCGAGCGTGGTCGTGTTCGTCGTCAGCCTCGCGCTGACGCTCGTCGTGGCGGCGAAGCTATGGTGACGCGGCGGCTCGTGGTCGGCGCCCACTACGGGCTCTTCGACTGGCTCGCGCAGCGGATCACCGCGATCGTGATGGCGCTCTACGCGCTGCTCTTCGTCGCGATCGCGCTCTACCACGGCGGCATCGACTACCCATTGTGGCAGGCGCTCTTCGCGCACGGCGGATTCAAGGTCGCGACCTTCCTGTTCATGGCCGCGCTCCTCTACCACGCGTGGGTCGGCGCGCGCGAGATCTACATGGATTACCTGAAGCCGGTCGCGCTTCGGCTCGCCGTGCAGGCGGCGACGATTGCGCTTCTCGTTGGCTATCTGGGCTGGACGATCCAGGTCCTGTGGGGAGCCAGATAGTGTCGCTCCCGGTCCGCAAGTTCGACGCGATCGTCGTCGGCGCCGGCGGCTCGGGCATGCGCGCGTCGCTGCAGTTGGCCGAGGCCGGGCTCTCGGTCGCGGTGCTGTCGAAAGTGTTCCCGACGCGCTCGCACACGGTCGCCGCGCAGGGCGGCATCGGGGCCTCGCTCGGCAACATGTCCGAGGACAGCTGGCTCTGGCACATGTACGACACGATCAAGGGCTCGGACTGGCTCGGCGACCAGGACGCGATCGAGTACATGTGCAGGATGGCCCCGCAAGTCGTCTACGAGCTCGAGCACTTCGGGATGCCGTTCGACCGCAACCCGGACGGCACGATCTACCAGAGGCCCTTCGGCGGGCACATGGCGAACTTTGGCGAGAAGCCGGTGCAGCGCGCCTGCGCCGCGGCCGACCGCACGGGCCACGCGCTCGTCCACACGCTCTACCAGCGCAACGTCCGCGCCCGAACGCAGTTCTTCGTCGAGTGGATGGCGCTCGACCTGGTTCGCGACGCCGACGGCGACGTACTCGGCGTCGTGGCGCTGGAGATGGAGACGGGCGAGGTCATGATCCTGCAGGCGAAGGCGACGATGCTCGCGACCGGCGGCGCCGGCCGCATCTTCGCCGCGTCGACCAACGCGTTCATCAACACCGGCGACGGGCTCGGCATGACCGCGCGCGCCGGCCTGCCGCTGCAGGACATGGAGTTCTGGCAGTTCCACCCGACCGGCGTAGCCGGCGCCGGCGTGCTGATCACCGAAGGGGTGCGCGGCGAAGGCGGAATCCTCCTCAACAGCAACGGCGAGCGCTTCATGGAGCGCTACGCGCCGAATGCCAAGGACCTCGCGTCCCGCGACGTCGTCAGCCGCTCGATGGACCAGGAGATCAAGGAAGGCCGGGGTTGCGGCCCGAACAAGGATTACGTGCTCTTGAAGCTCGACCACCTCGGGCCCGAGGTCATCAACAAGCGGCTGCCGTCGATCCGGGACATCGCCCTCAAGTTCGCGAACGTCGATTGCCGGAAGGAGCCGATCCCGGTCGTGCCGACGATCCACTACCAGATGGGCGGCATCCCGACCAACCTTCACGGGCAGGTCGTCGCGCCGAAGGACGGCGACGATCGCGCGGTCGTCAACGGTCTCTACGCGGTCGGGGAATGCGCGTGCGTCTCGGTACACGGCGCCAACCGGCTCGGCACGAACTCGCTGCTCGACATCGTCGTCTTCGGGCGGGCGGCGGGCAACCACATCGTGGAGCAGGCGCTCCCCCGGCAGCCGCACAAGCCCTTGCCCAAGGATGCGGCGGACCGCCCGCGCGCGCGGCTCGCGCGGCTCGACGGCGCCGCGTCGGGCGAGTCGGTGCCCGCCGTCGCGCACGAGCTCCGGCTGACGATGCAGGCGCACTGCGGCGTCTTCCGCAATCGCGACCTGCTGGCGGACGGGGTGCGCAAGGTGCTGGAGATCGAAGGGCGCGCGGGCCGCACCGCGATCAAGGACAGGAGCCGGACGTTCAACACGGCGCGCGTCGAGGCGCTCGAGCTCGACAACCTGATCGAAACGGCGAAGGCGACCGTCGTGTCGGCGGAAGCGCGCAACGAGTCGCGCGGCGCGCAGGCGCGCAGCGACTTCCCGGAGCGCGACGACGTCAACTTCCTGAAGCACACGCTCTGGTACCGCGACGGCAACCGCCTCGCCTACAAGTCGGTCAACATGAAGCCGGTATCGGTCGACGCCTTCCCGCCGAAGGCGCGAACGTATTGACACTTCGCACTCGGCCCGCATGCTGCGTTACTCCTCGCTCGCGATCCTCACGTACGTTCGTGTACGCTCCGGTCGCTCGCTCCGGGGCGCCTTGCCTGCGGGCCGATTGCTCGGTCGATAGGCAAGGATAGGTGACGATGAAATTCCGCGTTTACCGCTACGACCCGGGCAAGGACGCGAAGCCCTACATGCAGGACTACGACGTGGCGCTGGATCCGCACGACCGGATGCTGCTCGACGCGCTGATGCGCCTCAAGGCCGTCGACGATTCACTGTCGTTCCGGCGCAGCTGCCGCGAGGGCGTCTGCGGCTCGGATGCGATGAACATCAACGGCAAGAACGGGCTCGCGTGCATCACGAACCTGCGCGATCTCAAGGAGCCGGTCGAGCTCCGCCCGCTACCCGGATTGCCC
>DASQBO010000323.1:0-7835 GCA_035635175.1 Casimicrobiaceae bacterium
GTGGGGAGCCTCGGCAAGGACCGGCCGGACACCGAGCCGCTCCCGGAACGCCCTGCCGGCGTGGTCGTCGCCGTGCACGCGCCGTCGCCGGCCGACAGGGAACGCGCGACGTCGATCTTCTGGCGGCATCGCGCGCACTCGATCGAACTCGCGGAGGGCGACTGGAAGGACGGCACGTGGCGGGACTTCGATCCCGTGTCGACTCCCCACTGGCGCAAGGCGCCCGGAACGTGACGACGCGCGGCCGCGCCGGGCACGCGCGCGGATCGCTGACGGCAACGAGGAGACGGTCATGCCCGAACGGAAGACACGGCTGCGCGCACAGCGCGATCGGCGGGCAGGCAAGGCGCCGAGCACGCAGGCGGGCGAGTTCGTGCGCGAGGAAATCGAGCACGTGCGGGAAGGCAAGCACGGGGCGCGCTCGGCGAAGCAGGCGATCACGATCGGACTTTCGAAGGCGCGGCGTGCCGGGGTCGCGCTGCCGCCGCGGAAGCGCGGAACGACATCGGAGGCGACCCGGCGCAAGGCCGAACGCGATCTTGCAGTCGCGGCACATCCGCACCCTGCGTCGGCGCGGCGCTCCCGCGCGGTGACGGAAGCGCTCGTACGCGAGCCGCACGCGGCGGCCTCGCCCGGCGCGCTGTCGCGACACGCGCACGCGGTGGCCCGCCGACGCACTCAGGCCGAGCGCTCGGCCTCCGCGCGGCAGGCGGCGCGCACGCGCGCGCGGCGCCGCACGAAAGCGTGAGATTGAAGGATGAATGCGCGAAGCGCCCGCCATGGCATGGCGCTTGCACGCCGTTGCGATGTTCGGTCCTGCTCGCGTCGAAGTGGTCTTAGTCGAGCAAAACTTGCCGGAGCTCCGGCGGAAAGGAATGAAAATGTTGCACTACGCGATCGTGTTCTTCGTCATCGCGATCATCGCGGCGATCTTCGGCTTCACCGGGGTCGCGGCCGGCGCGGCCGAAATCGCGCAGGTGCTGTTCTTCATCTTCCTCGTGCTGTTCATCGTGTCGCTGGTCGCGGGTCTCGTGCGCCGCGGCCCGTAGTTGCGAGCGATGATCCCCGCGCGACGCGCCGCAAGCGGAGTCCTCCTCGCGTGCATCGCGACGGCCGCGCTCGCGGCGTGCGGACGCACGACGGAGCCGCCGCCTTCGCTACCTGCTGCGCCGCTTACGCCGCCGCCGCCCGTCACGGCACCCGACGGGCAGACGCGGTTCGGCGCTCCCGACGCGCCGACCGCGACGCACGCCGAGCGACCCGATCCTCTGCGGCCGATGACGCCCGCGGAGGAGAGCAGCTCGATGCCGAAGGCGGGCCAGGCCAACGACCACAGCAATCCCGCGGCCCAACCCGTTCCCCTGCCACGAACGGAGCCCGCGCGCTGAGCGCCGCTCCACACCCCCGGAGGTTCAAGCCATGACCCTTGGAACGATTCTCCTGATCATCGTCATCCTCGCCCTCCTGGGCGCCCTTCCCGCGTGGCCGTACAGCCGCAGCTGGGGTTACGGCCCGAGCGGCCTCGCCGGCATCGTGGTCGTCGTGCTGATCATCCTGCTCGTGATGGGCAGGATCTAGCGCGCACGGCGCGGTCCTACAGCGCAATCAGACGGCCGCGAATGGTCGGCGCAGTTCGCCGATCACACAATGAAAGCGCACGGTCAGCACGACCGCGGGCGACGCTCTCCTGCCTGTCCGCCGGACGGCAGGAAGGCGTCATCCGGGCGAACTGACGTGGCGATTCCATTCTTTCCATTCGAGAAGGAGAGCAGGATGAAAGCCAGGACTCTTTCCGCGTTGACGGCGATCACGGCCGTCGCTGCGGCCACTTCGCTCGCGGCGTGCGACCAGCGCAGCCCGGGCACCGCGTCGACGAGGACGTCGACCGACACGTTGTCGCGCTCGACGGATTCGCCGGCGCCGAGCTCGTCGTACATGCCGGGCTCGAGCCCGTCCTCCAGCGCGTCGACCTCCGGCGCGGACTCGAGCACCTCGAGCGCTTCTCCGAGCACGGCCTCGAGCGGGGCGCCCTCGACCGGCGCCGACACGCCATCGATGGCGGCGAACAGCCCGACGGCGGCACCGAACACGGCCACGACCCCCAGTGGGCAGGCGGCGGCTCCGGCTGACGACGCGGCCCTGACGCAACAGGTCAAGACCGCGCTGCAGGGCGACCCCGCGCTGCGCTCGCAGACGATCGACGTCGACACGAGGAACGCGACGGTCACGTTGACGGGCTCGGTCGACTCGGCGGCGTCGAAGGCCAAGGCCAACGAAGTGGCCGCGGGCGTGAACGGCGTCGTCGCGGTCGTCGACCACCTGCAGATCAGGGCCTCCTGACCTGCACGCAACAAGCTGCGGGCGCGGCGGCGCAGCGCCGTCGCGCCGGTCAAGCCGAGGGCGCGAGCCCGTCGACGATCTTCGCGAGCTGTTCCGCGCCCGCGGGCTTGACCAGGTGATGATCGAAGCCCGCCTCGCGTACGCGCCGGCGGTCTTCGTCGTGTCCGTACCCGGTAAAGGCGATGAGCTTCGTCCCGGAGAGAGCCGGGGACGCCCGCATCGCGCGCGCGACGTCGTAACCGTTCACCCCGGGCAATCCGATGTCGAGAAAGACCGCGTCGGGCGGGCGCGCGACGGCGAGCGAGATCGCGTCGTTGCCGTCGTAGGCGGTGCGGACTTCGTGGCCCATCGATTCCAGCAGCGCCGCGAGCGTGTTCGCGGCGTCGCGATTGTCGTCGACGACGAGCAGTTGCCGGCGGGCCTGCCGCGCGGGCGACTCGATGAGCGGCGCGCGCGCGGCCCGCGGCGCGGCCCGCGCGACCGGCAGTCGCACGGCGAACTCGCTGCCCGCTCCCGGTCCGCGCGTCGTCGCCCCGACGCAGCCCCCGTGCAGCTCGACCAGCCGCTTCACGATGGTGAGCCCGATGCCGAGGCCGCCCTCGACGCGATCGAGCGAGCGCTGTCCCTGAACGAAGAGGTCGAAGATGCGGGGAAGCAGCTCGGGTGCGATACCGATGCCGCTGTCGCGCACGCGGAGCACGGCGTCGTCGCCCTCGCGGGCGACCGCCACGCCGAGCCGTCCGCCCTCGGGGGTGTACTTGGTCGCGTTGCTGAGCAGATTGACCACGATCTGCGTGAGTCGCGTCGGATCGGCGTCGACGGGCACCCCCTCGGGGGCGAGCTCGACGCTCACGGCGTGCTTCCGCGCTTCGGTCAGCGGGCGGCACGACTCGACCGCGCCGGCGACGACGGCGTTGAGGTCGACGATCTCCTTGCGCAGCACGATCGTCCCCCGCGTGATCCGGCTCACGTCGAGTAGATCGTCGACGAGGCGGGCGAGGTGCATCGACTGCCGCTCGATCACCGCGCGTAGCTCGGCCGGGTCCGCGCCCGCTGACCCGCCGCGCAGCAGCCCGAGCGCGTTGACGATCGCCGCGAGCGGGTTGCGGAGCTCGTGCGCCAGCATGGCGATGAACTCGTTCATCTGCTGCTCGTTCTGCTGCATCGCCTCGAGGTGGCGGCGCGCGGTCAGGTCGCGCGTGATCTTCGCGAAGCCGCGCAGCCGGCCGTCGTTGTCGTGGAGCGCCGTCACGTGGGCGTGCGCCCAGAAGCGGGTTCCGTCCTTGCGGACGCGCCAGCCTTCGCCCTCGGTGCGGCCCTCGGCGCGCGCCCGCGCCAGCGCGCGGCCCGGGACGTCCCGCGCGGCGTCCTCGGGCGTCGAGAAGCGCGCGATGGAGCAGCCCAGGATCTCCGCCGCCGGATAGCCGTAGACGCTCTCGGCACCGGCGTTCCAGCTGACGACCCGGCCCTCGGGGTCGAGGATGAACATCGCGTGGTCCTTGACGCCGTCGACGAGCAGGTGGAACCGCTCCTCGTTCTGCCGCAGCATCTCCTCGCGGCGGCTGCGCTCCTCGAGCTCGCGCCTGAGCGCACGGTTCGCGAGGGCGAGCTCCTGCGAGCGCTCGTCCACGCGATGCGCGAGCTGGTCCTTGCTTTCCTGGAGCTCGCGGTTCGCGCGGTCGCGCTCGCGGATCACCGCGTTCAGCACGAGTCCGGTGATGCAGAGCGTGCACGCGTAGGTCAGGAGGAACAGGAGCGAGGCGTTGATGGACCCGGCGCCGAAGAGCCCGCCGCCGCGCAGCGTCGCCCAGATCGCGATCGCGCACAGGACCGCGGTCGACATCGTCACTCCGCGCGAACCGTAGCGGATCGCCGCCCAGATGATGAAGGGCAGCGTGAGGAACGCGAGCGAGACCGAGAGGCTGTCGTGGCGCACGCCGCCGAAGACGAGGAAGGCGGTCGCCGCCAGCGCGACGGCGAGAACCAGGGCCTCGAGCGCCCGCGCCGGCGACAAGCGCGGCCAGCCCCCCGTGTAGAGGCTCAGGATCAGCGGCGTGACGATCACCATCCCCGAAGCGTCTCCCTGCCACCACGTCCAGAGGTTGATCAGGAAGGCGTCCATCGGGATGGCCTGCGCGAGCGCGAGCGACGCGACGCCGACACCGGCCGCGACGCCGGCGCTGAGCGCGCACAGGCCCACGAAGCGGACGATCGGCTCGCCGCGGGTGAAGCGTCCGCCCTCGGCGTAACGCCCGATCAGGTGCGCCGCGATCACGCTCTCGAGGGCGTTGCCGGTCGCGATCAGCGCCGCGACGACGGGCGGCCCCGGGACCAGGAGGTTGCTGAGCACGGCGCCGATCCAGACGCCGGGCCACGCACGCGGGCCCGCGAGCAGCAGGGCGGCGAGCGCGATGCCCGAGGGCGGCCACACGGCGGTGGCGTAGCCGGGAGGGATGGCGAGTCCGAGCGAAAGCCTCGCGGCGACGAAGTACGCAAGCGCGAGCGCGCCGATCTGCGCGAGCTCGCGTCCGGAGCGAAGCTGCGTCAGCCGCAGCGCACGGCCGGCGAAATCGGGGCTCTTCACGGCCGCGCGGGACGCGTGCTCAGGCCCGGCGGCGCACCGCCCCCGCGGGCGCGTCGGGGGCGGGGGCCTCGACCTGCTCGCGCAGGCGGAGCGTGACGACGTCGCGGGCGCACGTGCAGGCGATGCCGCGCGCGGCCGCCAGCCTCTCGACGTCGTCGCACGCGAGGCGCCCGACGCGGCCCAGATCCGGCAGCGGCGCGACGCGGCGTCCCGGCTTCGCACGAACCTGCACGACGATCTCGGATCCCGCGCGCTCCGCCTCCACCGACACGTCGAGCGCTCCCGGCTGCGCATCGGTCAGGACGAGCAGCGCCGTCACGACGAGCTCGCGGAGCGCTGCCGCCCCTACGCGGGCGTCACCCGTGCGGACGTCGCTTGCGGTTTCGATCCCGCGCAGGCTCCAGTCGTCGCCCGCGATCCGCAGGCATTGCGGCACCGCTTCCGCGAGCGTCGTCGTCGTGCGGTCGTCGGGGCGGAGCCACTCGATCAGCGTCGAGCACGCGGCGATCGCCGATCGCGTGAGCGGGACCATCTGCCTCACGGCGGCGTCGAGCTTCGCCGTGTCGGCGCCGGCGTCGAGAAGGCGTGTCGCGAGCTCCGCCGAGAACTGGAGCGACTGCAGCTCGCCCATGAGGCGGTGGCGCAGGCCCGGCGCGAGACGCTGGAGCACCGCGAAGCGGATCGCGTCCACCTCGTGCGCGTTCGTGTCGTCCGTCATGTCGGCTCCCGTCGATCCGGCGGCGCGTGCCCTGGCATGCGGCGCGGATGGGCGAGGGTAGCGCAGATGGCGGGCGCGTGGAGGGGCCGGCGCGCCGCAGATCCCGGACCTAGGCGAGGCGGCTCAGGCGCACGAGATGCTCGAGCGCAAGCAGCGCCAGGGCGCCAAGGGGAGCGACCATGAGGCCGGGAACGTTGATCTCGCCGGCCTCGAGGGTGGCGGGTCCGAACGGCGCGGAGAGCAGCCAGCCGCCGAGCAGCGCGCCGACGATGCCGGCGACGACGTTCGCCGCGATGTCGAGTGAGGTTCCCGTCACCGTTGCGCTGCCGAAGACGAGACCGAGCGTCCCGCCGATCAGGACCCAGAGGAAGGAGTTCATGTCGCGGCTCCGGGGCCGCCGAGCTCCGCCGAGGCGGCGTCCGAACGCCATCGGTCGGGCACCACGCGGACGCGGACGCGGGCGACGTCACGGCGGCGCCGCCACGCGCGGAGCCGTCGCCGCGGGCGCACCGCGAGCCGTCGCCACGACCAGGGGTCGTAGCTTCGCAGGTAGAGGGCGACGACCGCGAGGCCGGCGGCGGCGGCGGCCATCACGAACGCCGCCATGAACCCCATCGGCTTGAAGGGCAGAAGGAGGAGGCAGGCCCCCGCGGCGAAGGCGACGGAAAAGAAACGCAACCAGGCCGTCACTGGCAGTCCGAGCATGATCTGAAACGTGCCCCGGCGCCTTCCCGCCCACTATCGGCGGGCCGCGCATCCCGGCGTAGGAATAGCCCTACGTCGAGACGCGGACCTCGCCGGGAAGCGTGACCTCGACGACGGTGCCTTCGCCCGGCCGGCCCTGGATCGAGAAGTCCCCGCCGAGTGCGCGGACGCGCTCGCGCATCGTCAGAAGGCCGTAGCCCGCCGGGTGCTGGAGCCGCGCCGGGTCGAGACCGACGCCATCGTCGGCGATCCGCAGCACCCAGGATCCGCCCTTGCGGCGCAGCGAAACGGCCACGTTCTTCGCCTGTGCGTACTTGCCGATGTTGGTCAGCGCCTCCTGCGTCACTCGATAGAGCGCGATGCTGGGCGCCGAGGGCAGCACGAGATCGTCGTCGTCGAGCTCGACGCGGCAGGGCACGCCCGAGCGCTTCTCGTACTCGCTGCACTGCCACTTGAGCGCCGCGGCGACGCCGAGGTTGTCGAGCACCGACGGCCGCAGGTCCTCGATGATCCGGCGTTTCACCTGCACCGCGTCGTCGATCGCGGACATGGCGCGCACGATGCGTGTCTGGCGCGCGTCGTCGGGCGGGAGCTTGTTCGCGAGCATCTGCAGGTCGATCTTCGCCGCGGCCAGCGTGCCGCCGAGCTCGTCGTGGATCTCGCGGGCGAGGCGGGCCTTCTCGTCCTCCTGCAGCCGTTGCAGGTAGTGCGAGAGCGCGGTGAGCTCGGCGGTGCGCTCGAGCACCTCGCGGGCGAGGCGGGCGTTGTGCTCCGCCGCTTCCAGCGCCTCGCGGCGGCGGCGGCGCGCGTCCTGGCCCAGCAGCACGGCGCCGAGCGTGATGAGCAGGAGGTTGAGGCCGACGACGAGGAAGAAGCCCCAGCGGATCGCGACCAGGCTCCGCTCGAACCCGCTGAAACGCCGCTCGTACTGCAGCCGTTCCTCGTTCGCCATGCCGTCCAGCGAGAGGCGCAGCGAGTCCATCGCGATCTTGCCCTCGCGCTGCTGGACGTAGTCGGCGAGCCCCGACGCGTCGTTCGCCCGCTTGAGCGCAACGCCATGCTCGAGGATCGCGAGCCGGGCGTCGAGGAGGGCGCCGACGTTCGCCAGCAGCGCGGCCTGCACCGGGTTCTCGCGGACGAGCATCGAGAGCTCCTTCAGGCTCACGGGAATCTCGTTGCGCGCATCGACGTAGCGCCCGAGCGCGGCGTCGCTGCCGCTCAGCAGGTAGCCGCGCTGGCCGGTCTCGGCGTCGACGGCGAGCCGCAGCAGGTGCTCGATCCGGATCTGCACCTGCTGCGTGTGCTGCACCCACTCCGCGGTGCGGCGGAGCTCGAGGAAGCCCTGCTCCGCGGCGTTGAGCGCGCCGACGTTGACGACCGCGACGAGCGCGAGCACGGCGATGCCGACGACCCAAAAGCGCTGGAGCTTCATGGCGGAATCCGAGCAGGAGGCTACCGTGCGAAGGCGCTTGCGGGCTGTAGGGCAAA
>DASQBO010000324.1:0-4035 GCA_035635175.1 Casimicrobiaceae bacterium
GGAGCCGTGCGCGAGCACGACGGCGCCGATGAGGCCGAGCACCATCAGCGAGAAGTATTCCGCGGGGCCGAACTTGAGCGCGAACTCGGAGAGCGGGATCGCGACGCTTGCAACCATCACCGTCGCCACCGTGCCGGCGAAGAACGAGCCCAGCGCGGCGATCGCGAGCGCGGCGCCGGCCTGGCCCCTGCGCGCCATCTGGTAGCCGTCGAGGCAGGTCACCGCCGACGACGTCTCGCCCGGCATGTTGAGGAGGATCGACGTCGTCGAGCCGCCGTATTGCGCGCCGTAGTAAATCCCGGCCAGCATGATCAGCGCCGACACGGGCTCCAGCGCGTACGTGGTCGGCAGCAGCATCGCGATCGTCGCGACGGGGCCGATGCCGGGCAGGACGCCGATCAGCGTCCCCAGCATCGCGCCGATCAGCGCGTAGAGGAGGTTGATGCCCTGCGTCGCGACGCCGAAGCCGAGCGAGAGGTGATGCAGGAGCTCCACGGCCCGGCCGTCAGAACGCGGGCCAGATCGGGAGCTGCAGCTTGAGCCCGATCACGAACACGGCGACGGCGGCCGCGGCGAGGACGCACGCAGCGACGACGGATTCGCGGAAGCGGAACTCGCGGCTCGCGGCGCTCGCGGCGACGATCAGGAACAGCGTCGACAGCACGACGCCCGCGTAGTTGACGACGACGCCGAAGATCGCGACGCTGCCGAGGACGATGAGCACCGGGCGCCACCTCCACCCGGGCAGCGGGGGGCCGTTCAGCCGCAGCGCGCGCACCGCGAGCGCGAGGCCCAGCGCGACGAGCAGGCCGCCCAGAATCCGCGGGAAGTAGCCCGGGCCCATCCGCGCGGCGCTCCCGAGCGCGTAGTTGCTTCCGACGACGATCGCTCCGATGCCAAACGCGATGAACAGGAGTCCCGCCAGAAAATCCTTGGGATGGCGGACGAACGCCATGCTTGTCCTCCGTGCTTGGGGCCGATACCGCGCGCGAGGAGGCCGGCACGACGCGCGGGGTCCGGTTCTCAGCTTCGGCGCGGCGTAAGAATACCATCGAAGCTCGCGCTTCCCGCACGCGGGCGCCGCACGTGAAAGAGGGGCAGGCGCCTTCGCCTGCCCCTCGGGTCGCCGCTGCAGCGGAACGGGCCTTGCCGCCCGGCCGCTGTCTGGAGGCTACATCCCGTTCTTCGCGCGGAGCTCCTTGAAGTAGAGGTCGAGCTGCTGTCCCTGCATCCGTTGCGTGAGCTGAGGCTTGACCTCGTCGAACGGCGGGACCTTGGCTTCGCGGATGTCGTCCACCTCGATCACGTGCCAGCCGAACTGCGTCTGCACGGGCTGCGTCGTGAACTTGCCCTTGGGCAGCTTGACCATCGCGTCCGAGAACGGCTTCACGAAGTTGCCCGGCGCGTTCCAGTCGAGATCGCCGCCGTTGGCCTTCGAGCCCGGATCCTTGGAGCGCTCGGCGAGCTTCTCGAACTTTTCGCCCTTCTGCAGCGCCGCGATGATCTCCTTCGCCTCGTCTTCCTTGTCGACCAGGATGTGGCGGACCTTGTATTCCTTGTCGCCCATCTGCGCCTTGATCGCCTCGTATTCCTTCTTGAGCGTCTCGTCCGGCACCGGATGCGTCTTGATCCAGTCGGCGACGTAGGCGCGCACGAGCACCGTCTGCGCGGTCAGGTCCATCTGAGTCTTGACGTCGGTGTCCTTGTCCAAGCCCTTCTTCTTCGCCTCGCGCACGATCAGCTCGCGCGTGTTGAGCTCCTCCTTGAGCGCGTTGCGAAGCTCGGGCGAATCCGCCTGGCCCTGCGCGAGGCGCTCCTTCAGGAGCAGGTCGTAGTACTGCTTGGGATAGATCTCCTTGCCGGGGGCGGCGGCGGCGGCCTTGGCCGGGGCCGCCGGGGCGGCCTTGGCCGGAGCCGCGGGCGCGGCGGCCTTGTCCTGCGCCAGCGCGGGCGCGCCGCCGAGCACGGCGAGCGTCGCCGCGATCGCGAGGGTAAGCGAATGCCTGTTCATCGGTGGTGCTTCCTTTGTGGTTGGGAAGAGAATTCTTCCGGGGTCAGCGCCCTGATCGACAGGGCGTGGATCGGATGGGGCAGCAGGTCGGCCACCTCCTGGAGGACCCGCTGGTGTCGCGCGAGCCGGGAAAGCCCGGAAAAGGCTTCTGACACGACGAGAACCGAAAAGTGCCCGGCCCCGCCGGCGGCGCCTGCGTGCCCGACGTGGGCGGCGCTGTCGTCCGTGATCTCGACCTGCGTCGGGGCGAGCCGCGCTAGCCGCGCCCGGAGCGCGTCCGGGACCCGGGCGGCCGTCGCGACGGCGGTCACGACGCCTCCTCGCGGACGTGGCGCGCGAGCAGCATCCCCTGCGCGAGCGCGAAGGCGAGGAACAGCCCGATCCCGCCCCAGACCTTGAAGTTGACCCACGTGTCGGTCGGATAGTGGAAGGCGACGTACCAGTTCGCGGCGGCCATGAACGCGAAGAATCCGACCCATGACCAGGTCACCCGCGTCCAGACGGGCTCCGGCAGCGAGAGTCCCGCCATCAGGTGCGCGAGCAGGTTACGTCCGAACACCAGCCGGCCGCCGGCGAGGACCGTGCCGAACAGGGCGTAGAGGACGGTCGGCTTCCACTTGATGAACGTCTCGTCGTGGAGGACCAGCGTCGCGCCCCCGAACACCACGATGATCGCGAGCGACAGCCAGTTGACGATCGCGACGCGCCCGCGGCGCCAGCGCAGGTACGCGATCTGCAGCAGCGAGGCCGCGATCGCGACGCCGGTGGCGAAGTAGATGCCCTGCCACTTGAAGGCGATGAAGAAGAGGATGAGCGGAAAGTAGTCCGCGAGCAATTGCATAACATTCCATTATACCGTGATTCGCTCGCCACCGCGGGCACGCGGGGGCGGGCGCGTCTAGCGGCGCGGGGCCGTCAGGCGGCGCAGCCGGGCCCAGTCGAACGCGGGGCCCGGGTCGGTCTTGCGGTCCGGCGCGATGTCCGAGTGGCCCACGACGTGCTGGATCGGATAGCGCCGCGCGAGGGCCTTGAGCAGGCGCGCGAGCATCGCGTACTGCGCGGTCTCGTAGCGCACGTCGTCGGTCCCCTCGAGCTCGACGCCGATCGAGAAGTCGTTGCAGTGCGTGCGCCCGCGGAAGCGCGAGATGCCCGCGTGCCACGCGCGCTCGTTGCACGAGACGAACTGCAGGAGCCGACCGTCGCGGCGGAGGAGGAAGTGCGCCGACACGTGCAGGTGCGCGATCGACGCGTAGAACGGATGCGCCGCGGGATCGAGGCGATTCGTGAAGAAGCGCTCGATCGCGTCGCCGCCGAACTGGCCGGGGGGCAGCGAGATGCCGTGGATCACGGCGAGCGTGACGACCGTGCCGGGCGGGCGCGCGTCGCAGTTGGACGAGGGGACCCGGCGCGCGAGGTTCGCGTAGCCGCGCTCGTCGATCGCGAGGCGGAGTGCCGGGGAGCCCTTGCCGCCGACGCGTCGCATCGTCGTCATCTTGGCGAGCGCGCGGCGGCGGCCGGGATTCGCCTTGGCGGCGATTCCTGTCCGCGCAGGGTTCTTCGCCGCGTGCGTCCCTCGGCTTACTTGATCGCCAGGCGCTCCGTTCGGTGGCGGATCGCGACAATTTTCATAGGCGGAGCTCCTCGGCTTTCGATCACCGTGGCACCATGCCCGACGGGCCGGCTTCATTCGCAAAACGGGATTCGCCGGATTGTAGCCGCAGGGGAGGGCGGGCCCGCAATCAGCCGTGACTGACAACGGCGCACGTCCCGCGATCGGGCTGCCGCCCGGCACAAGAGATCGCTGGGCGAGCTACTTGATGCCCAGCCTCTCCATCCGGTAGCGCATCGCGCGGAACGTGATCCCGAGGAGCTTCGCCGCGGCCGTCCGGTTGAAGCGCGTCTTCTCGAGCGCCTCGTTGATCACCGCGCGCTCGACGCGGTCGAGGTAGTCCTGCAGCGGCCACTTGTCGCCGGCCGTCACGGCGACGTCGGATTCGTCGGCGACCGGCGTCAGGTGCAGGTCC
>DASQBO010000325.1:0-5546 GCA_035635175.1 Casimicrobiaceae bacterium
TCTTCGAGCACGATCGTGTTGCCCTCGATCGCGCCGATCGTGCCGCCGAGCAGGCCGAACTTGCCGCGGACCTCCGTCGCGAGCGGGCGGCCATCGAAACTGGTAACGGTGAGCGTCAGCATGGGTCCGAAGATCGAAGCGGCGGCGAACGCCGGCCGCACGTGCCTGATGCCCGTTTCGCCGCAAGATTACACGAAACGCGACGAAAAAAAGCCGGGCTGGTCGCCCGGCTTCTTGATCCGCTCCGGCCGCGGCGTTCGCCGCGGCCGCGCGTCAGACCGCCTGGATGTTGGCCGCCTGCTTTCCCTTCGGCCCCGTTGTGACTTCGAAGGAGACCTTCTGGCCTTCCTTCAGCGTCTTGAATCCCGCCATGTTGATCGCCGAAAAATGCGCGAACAGATCTTCGCCGCCGCCGTCCGGCGTGATGAAGCCGAAGCCCTTCGCGTCGTTGAACCACTTAACCGTTCCAGTTGCCATTTCTGTATTTCCTCAAGAAAAAGAATAATTGTCGGGTCGGGTGTCCCGGCCCATGTTTCGATCTCAAGGGAAGTACGGCAACGGCTGCAACGCGGTCGCGTGAGCGGACGTGCTGCCTTGAAACTAAAACACGGGCGGGAGGATACAGGGGAACGGGCGCGAGCGCCAGCGATATCTGAACGGCCCCGCAAGGGGGGTCGGGCCCCGGCTGCGGGGGGGTCAGGCGGGTGTCCCGAGCTCGGTGCGGACCCTGGCGGCGCCGGCGCCGAGCGCCTCGAGCTTGGCCCGGGCGACGTCGCGCGCGAGCGGGACCATCCCGCAATTGGTGCAGGGATGGAGCCGGGCGGCGGGCACGTGCCGGAGCGCCGCCCGGATCGTCGCCGCGACCTCCTCGGGCGTCTCGACCCGGTCGGTGGCCACGTCGATCGCGCCGACGAGCACGTCCTTGCCCTCGAGGAGCCCGAGGAGCTCGACGGGGACGCGCGAATTCGCGCATTCCAGGGACACCTGGCGGATCGCCGAGCGCGCGAGCAGCGGAAAGGTCTGCTCGTACTGCCGCCACTCCGACCCGAGCGTCCTCTTCCAGTCGACGTTCGCCTTGATGCCGTAGCCGTAGCAGATGTGGACCGCCGTCGCGCAGCGGATCCCCCGGGCCGCGCGCTCGAGGGCGGCGATTCCCCAGTCGCGCACCTCGTCGAAGTAGACGTTGAAGGCGGGCTCGTCGAACTGGATCACGTCGACGCCCGCCGCCTCGATCGCGCGAGCCTCGTCGTTGAGGATCTCGGCGAACGCCCACGCGAGCTTCTCGCGGCTGCGGTAGTGGGCGTCGAAGAGCGTGTCGACCATCGTCATCGGCCCGGGCAGCGTGAACTTCACCTTGCGCGGGGTCGTCGTGCGGAGGAACGCCGCGGCGTCGACGAAGACCGGCGCCCGCCGCGCCACGGGCCCCGTCACGACGGGGACGTCGGCGTCGTAGCGGTCGCGGATCCGCACCGTCCGCTTGTGCTGGAAGTCGACACCGTCGAGCGCCTCGATGAACGACGTGACGAAGTGGCGCCGCGTCTGTTCGCCGTCGGAGACGATGTCGATGCCCGCGCGCTCCTGGTCGCGCACCACGAGGCGCACCGCGTCGCGCTGCCCCTCGGCCAGCATGTCGCCCTCGAGCCGCCACGGCGCCCAGAGCACGCCGGGTTCGGCGAGCCACGAGGGCTTGGGCAGGCTGCCGGCGACGGTCGTGGGGAGGAGAGGTGTCATCGTGACCGGCGGAGCGTCGGGCGAGGCGGCGATTATAGCGAGCGGCCCGCGCCACGCGCGGGAAGTGGTCAGGCCGCTTGACCGATCTGCGCGCGGCACGTACCTTTGCGCGGCGCGCCGCCCGAAGGCGCCGCGGCCCCGCTTCATGTCCCGAGTCTTGTTTTCCGACAACGAGTTCCCCGACGTCGAGCTCGAGCGGGGGGTCTTCGCGGCCGCTGGCGCGGAGCTCGCGCTGGCGCAATGCCGGACCGAGGACGAGGTCATCGCGGCCGGGCGCGACTGCGCGGCGATCCTCCTGCAATACGCGCCGATCTCCGAGCGCGTCGTCGCGGCGCTGCCCTCGCTCGGCATCGTGAGCCGGATCGGCGCGGGCTTCGACACGGTCGACACGGACGCCTGCGCGCGGCACGGCGTGTGGGTCGCGAACTCGCCGGACTACGGCGTCGGCGAAGTGGCGACGCACGCGCTCGCGCTGGCGCTCGCGCTCATCCGCCACGTGGTCGCGTACCACCGCGACATCCAGGCCGGACGCTGGCACTACCTGTCCTCGGGCGAGCTCCACCGCCCGGCCGACATGACGCTCGGCATCGTCGGCCTGGGCCGGATCGGGAAGCGGATGGCGCACGTCGCGCGCAACGTGTTCGGCCGCGTGATCGCCTGCGATCCGTACATCATCGACGGGGACTTCCCGGCGTACGTCGCGC
Organism: Casimicrobiaceae bacterium; assembly: GCA_035635175.1. Classification (GTDB taxonomy): domain Bacteria; phylum Pseudomonadota; class Gammaproteobacteria; order Burkholderiales; family Casimicrobiaceae; genus CAIWHR01. The sequence goes on from DASQBO010000325.1 coordinate 2,436, forward strand.
GCGGGACGCTGGCCGAGGTCTTTGCGCGGAGCGACGTCGTCTCGCTGCACGTGCCGCTCACGGCCGAGACGCGCGGGATGATCGACGCCGGGGTGCTGGCCGCGATGAAGCCGGGGGGCTGCCTCGTCAACACCGCGCGCGGCGCGGTCGTCGACGTCGACGCGGCGCTGGCCGCGCTCGACCGCGGCGTTCTCGCCGGGCTCGCGCTCGACGTGCTTCCCGTCGAGCCGGTGCCGGCCGGGTCGAGGCTCCTCGATCATCCGCGCGTGATCATGACGCCGCACGCCGCGTTCTACTCGGTGGAGGCCGAGCGCGAGCTCAGGCGCAAGGCGGCGCAGAATATCGTCACCTGGCTGCGCACGGGCCGGCCCGACTACGTCGTCGTGGCCGGCACGCGCAGGCCGTAACGGGAACGAAAGCGCCATGGCCGCCGTCACGATCCGCGCCGTGCACAAGCACTTCGGATCGACGCACGTGATCCGCGGGGTCGACATCGCCATCGCCGACGAGGAGTTCTGCGTGCTCGTCGGCCCGTCCGGCTGCGGCAAGTCGACGCTGTTGCGCATGATCGCCGGGCTCGAGGAGATTTCGGAGGGCGAGATCGCGATCGGTTCCAGGGTGGTGAATCGCGTGGCGCCGAAGGAACGCGACATCGCGATGGTGTTCCAGAACTATGCGCTCTACCCGCACATGACGGTTCGCGCCAACATGTCGTTCGCGCTCGCGCTCGCGAGGAAGCCCAAGGCCGAGATCGAGGCGCGCGTCGCGAAGGCCGCCGACATCCTCGGCCTCGCCGCGTACCTCGATCGCTACCCGCGGCAGCTCTCGGGCGGGCAGCGCCAGCGCGTCGCGATGGGCCGCGCGATCGTGCGCGACCCGCAGGTGTTCCTCTTCGACGAGCCGCTGTCGAACCTCGACGCGAAGCTCCGCGTCCAGATGCGCACCGAGATCCGGGAGCTGCACCAGCGCCTGAAGACCACGTCGATCTACGTCACGCACGACCAGATCGAGGCGATGACGATGGCCGACAAGATCGTGGTGATGCGCGACGGGGTCGTCGAGCAGTCGGGCGATCCGCTCGCGCTCTACGACCGCCCCGCGAACACCTTCGTCGCAGGGTTCATCGGCTCGCCGGCGATGAACATGCTGCCGGGCGTGGTCGCTCCCGGCGGCCGAGTCGAGTTCGGCGGCGGGGCCGCGCTGCCGTTGCCGCAGGGAGCGCGGGCGGAAGACGGTCGTGAGGTGCTCTACGGGATCCGCCCGGAGCATTGCGCGCTCGCCGGCGCCGGGCTGCCCGTCGAGGTCGTCGTCGTCGAGCCGACCGGCGCCGACACGCAGCTCTATTGCCGTTTCAACGGCCGGGACGTGACGGCGACGCTCAAGGACCGCACCGATTGCCGGCCGGGCGACCGGATCCATCTCGCGCCGGATCTCGCGCGGGCGCACGTCTTCGACGCGGCGAGCGGGCAGCGACTCGCCGCTTGACAGGTCCCATGGGCGCGCAACGACCGAAGCCCACCATTGGAGGAGGAGCAAGCATGAGTACGTTCAAGCGTCGCAAATTCCTGAAGTCCACCGCCGCGGTTGCCGCCGGCGCCGCCGTCGGGCCGTTCATCTGGGTCAAGAACGCGAGCGCCCAGTGGAGCAACACGCCCGAGAAGGGGGCGTCGCTGCGCGTGCTGCGCTGGAAGCGCTTCGTCCAGGGCGACGAGGACCAGTACCTCGCCAACGCCAAGAAGTTCACCGAGAAATACGGCATTCCGGTCCGCGTCGACAGCGAGAGCTGGGAGGACGTCCGGCCGAAGGCGGCCGTCGCGGCGAATGCCGGCGCCGGCCCCGACATCATCCTGTCGACCAACGACGATGCCGACCTCTATCCGGACAAGCTCGTCGACATGACCGACGTCGCCAATTATCTGGGCAAGAAGTACGGCGGCTGGTACCCCGTCTGCGAGCAGTACATGAAGCACGGCAAGGGGTGGATCGGCATTCCTCTGGGCTGCGCCGGCAATGCGATCGTCTACCGGGAAAGCCAGGTCAAGGCCGCGGGGTTCGACAAGTTCCCGCGCGACATGGACGGCTTCATGAAGCTGATGAAGGCCCTGAAGGAAAAGGGCACGCCGGGCGGGTTCGCGCTCGGCCACGCGACGGGCGACCAGGCGTGGGCGCATTGGCTCTTCTGGGCGTTCGGCGGCAAGCTCGTCAACGAGAAGAACCAGGTGGTCATCGACAGCCCGGAAACGCTGAGGGCGCTCGAGTACGCGAAGGAGCTCTACCCGACCTTCGTCCCCGGGACGCTGTCGTGGCTCGACCCGAACAACAACAAGGCGTTCCTCGACAATCAGATCAGCGTGACCGCCAACGGGATCTCGATCTACTACGCCGCGAAGACGTCGTCGGACCCGAAGCTGCAGGAGATGGCGAAGGACATCCAGCACGCCAACTTCCCGATCGGACCGGTCGGGGTGCCGACGGAGTTCAACCTGTTCCTGAACCAGATGGTCTACAAGTACACGAAGTACCCGAAGGCCGCGAAGGAATACATCCGCTTCATGATGGAGGAGGAGCAGTTCGGGCCGTGGATGCAGGCATCGATCGGCTACGTGTGCCATCCGCTGAAGGCCTACGAGAAGAACCCGATCTGGACGTCGGATCCGAAGCACACCCCCTATCGCGAGGCGATGGCCGTGATGCGGCCGCTGGGATACGCGGGCGAGATGGGGTACGCGTCGGCGGGCTGCATCGCCGATTTCATCGTCCTCGACATGGTCGCGGAGGCCGCAAGCGGCTCCAAGACACCGAAGGAAGCCGCGGAGCGCGCGCAGAAGCGCGCCGAGAGATATTACAAGGTGTGAGCGACGGCGATGCCGTCGTTCCCGCGCAGGCGGGAATCCAGTGACGTTGGCGCAAGAGACACTGGGTCCCCGCCTGCGCGGGGCCGACGGCGCGCTGCGATCCCGGACCTGATTGCCTGACGCGAGACCATGCCGACGCGACAGGGCGCGCTCGCCCGCACCCTCGACAACCGGCACACGCTGGGTGTGCTGTTCCTGCTGCCCGCGGCGGCGCTGCTCCTCGTGTTCCTGACCTACCCGTTGGGCCTCGGGACTT
>DASQBO010000326.1:0-9067 GCA_035635175.1 Casimicrobiaceae bacterium
GCGAGATCGAGCCGGATAGGCCGGCCGAGCAGGATGTCGAGGTTCTCGAAGGGGATCGCGGTCGCGTGCGCGAGGTGCAGCGCCTCGAGCGTCGCGCGCGTCGGGGCGAGCGGCCCCGCGTAGCGGATCCGCCGCAGGTACGCATGCAGATCGAGCCCGACGGGGTCGGCGGCACCCGTCACGGCGGCGCGCTCAGTCGTCGAGCGTGAATCCGGCCTTGATCGTCACCTGCCAGCGGACGACCTTGCCGGCGGCCGCCTGGCCGCGCGTCTCGACCACCTGAAACCAGTGGATGTTGCGCACGGTCTTCGCCGCCTTGGCGATCGCCTTCGACACCGCATCCTCGATGCCGATCGCCGAGGTGCCCGTGAGCTCGATCTGCTTGTAGACGTGGTCCGGCATCGCTCTCTCTCCCTTTCGGTCAGGCCATGGCTTCGGGCACGCGCTCGGGCGTGAACGGGGCGGTCGGTTGCCGATCTGGCTGATGAGCCCCGTAATGACGCCCTGCGCCCGCGCGATGCCTCGCGGCCTTTGGCGCGAGGAAAGGCATCCCCGGCGGGCCCGTGCGGCCGTTGACCTCGAGCTCGGATCGCCATCGCCGCCCGGCGCGCGAACGCGCGTTCACGGCGATCATCGCACCGCCGCCCTCGGGCGTAAAGCGACGGGGCGCCAGGGTCTTGCGACAGAAGTTCCGGCTCGGTGCACTAGCGATTGACGACGCCGGCGAGCTCGCGGCGGAAACGGCGGACGAGGTCGCTGTCGCCCCCCAGCGCCTCGAAGATCGTCAGCATCCGGCGGCGGCCGACGTCGTCGTCGAAGCCGCGGTCGGTCGCGACGATCACGAGCAGCTCGGAGAGCGCGCGCTCGTAGTCGCCCGCCGCGGCGAGCGCATCGGCATAGGCGAGCTTCGCGGCGCAATCCACGGGCGACTTCGCCGCGGCGGCGGCGAGCGCCGCCAGGTCGCCGTGGCCGCTGCCGGCCAGCTCGACGCGGGCCTTGAGCGCTGCAAGTCTCCGCTCATCGCGGATCGGACGGGTCCGGGCGCGCCGCGGCGATTCCAGCTCCGCGAGCACGACGGCGGCCTGATCGCGGCGCCCGAGCGTGAGGAGCGCGTCGGCGCGCACGAGCAGCGCGACCTCGTCGTCCGGGTCGAGCGCGAACGCCGCATCGAGCTTCCCGAGCGCCGCGACTGCGTCGCCGCCCTGGAGGAACGCCTGCGCCTCCGCGACGAGCGCCGCCGCCGGCGACGGGACGACGCCTTCGAGGAAATCGCGGACGGCGCCCTCGGGCAGCACGCCGGTGAACTCGTCGACGACCTGGCCGCCCGCGAATGCCTTCACGCTGGGAATGCCGCGAATGCCGTAGCGGGCGGCGAGCTCGGGCTCGTCGTCGGTGTTGAGCTTGGCGAGCGTGAAGCGGCCGTTGAACTCGGCGGCGAGCTTGTCGAGCACCGGCGCGAGCATCTTGCACGGCCCGCACCAGGGCGCCCAGAAGTCGACGAGCACCGGCTTCGCCCTCGACCCCTGGATCACGACCTGCTCGAAATTGTGCCGCCCGACTTCCACGGCCGCGCTTTCATTCGGCATTTCGCCATTGTACGTGCGGCCGTTCGCAGCGTTCTCAAGCGCCGGCCGGGAGCGGGAGCAGGGCGGCGACGACGACGCCCCCGCCGTTGCTGCGGTCGTCCGCGCGCACGCTGCCCCCGTGGAACTCGGCGATGAGCCGCACGATGTAGAGGCCGAGGCCGAGATGCGGTACCTCGCCGCCGGATTCGCGACGGACGGACACCATCGAGTCGAACAACCGTTCGCGCATCCCTTCGGGCAGACGCGGCCCCTCGTTCTCCACCTCTAGCCGCGCGCGCGGGCCGGCCGCGGCGAGCCGGATCTCGACCGGCGTGCCGGGCGGCGCAAACTCGTGCGCGTTCGCGACGAGCTTGTCGAGCATCTGCGCGATCAGGTCCGGCGCGCCGTCGATCGCCAGCGGCTCCGCGGGCAGCGCGAGCGCGAAGGTCCGCCCCGGGTAGGCGAGCCGGTAGCCTTCGACGCACCCGGCGACCAGCGCGGCGAGATCGAACCGCTCGCGCTCCGCGTCGTGAAGGCTTTCCTCGAGACGCGTCGCCTCGGTCATCCGGGTGAGGATTTCCGACAGCCGCTGCAGGCCCCCCTGCGCGCGATCGATGTACACGCGCGCGTCGGCGGGGAGCGGCTGCAGCCGGAGGTTGTCGAGCGACGAGCGGACCACGGCAAGCGGTGTCCGCAGCTCGTGCGAGAGCCGGCTCGCCATGTTCTCGCGGTAGCCCGCGTACTGCGCGAGGCGCGAGAGCACCGACGAGAAGCTCCGCGAGAGGTCGCCGATCTCGTCTCCCGCGCGCGAGCCCGCGAGCGCGCCGCGGACGCGCCCCTGGGCGTCGATCGCGGCCTCGGCGTCGTCGCGGAGCCTGCGGATGCGCGCCGTGAGCCGCGAGGCGAACAGCGTGAGCGCGACGGAGCCGACCGTGAGCGCCGCGAGCACGATCGTGAACAGCCGCTCGAACGCGCGGTTGCGCTGGGCGAGTGCGGAGTTGGCCGTTTCCTCGACGACCACCGCGCCGCGGACCTCGTCCCCGACCCAGATCGGATGCGCGGCGGCAACGATGACGGCGCGACCGTCGGGCGTCGGGCGGCGCGCCGTCGTGAGGATGCCCGCGAGCGCGCCGTCCACTTCGCGCATGTCGGCGAGCGCGGCGCCGGCTCCCTCCTCGGTGAACTCCTCGGTGGGCTCGGCGAGCACGAGCGCGTAGAGCGGATGGAGCAGCGCGCCCTCGATCCAGCGTCCGATCCGCGCGAGCCCCTCCGGCTCGGGCTCGGGCGGAGCCGGCCTCGCGTGCAGCGAGCCGGTGCGCGCGAGCACGTCGAGCTGGCGGTCGACGACCCAGATGCGCGCGGTCGTCCGCGACATGCCCTGCAGGATCTGTGCAATCTCGGCGACGGCGCCCGGATGCGGCACCGGTTTCGGCGGCGTAGCCGCCTCGCCCCGTGGCTCCGCGTCGAGCGCTTCGAGCGGGACCGGCGTGAGATCGAAGAGCCGCGCGCGATCGTGGAGCGCCGTCGCGACCGCCTGCGCCGTGCCCGTGAGCTTCTGCTCCTGCGCGTCGCGCAGCACGCGCTCGAGCTCGCGCACGTAGCCCCACCCGAGGAACGGTATGGCGAGGAACACCGTGAGCACGAGCAGGAGCTGCGCGCGGATGCCTAGTCGCGCCACCGGTATCCCATCCCGTAGACGGTCTCGATCCGGTCGAACGAGGGATCGACCGCCGCGAATTTCTTCCGGATCCGTTTGACGTGCGACGTGATCGTCGCGTCGTCGACGACGATTCGCGCGTCGCGCATCAAACTGTCGCGGTCTTTCACGTGCCCCGGATGCCGGGCGAGCGCGTGCACCATCCAGAACTCGGTCAGCGTGAGGTCGACGCGGCGGCCGTTCCATTGCACGGCGAGACGCTTCAGGTCGACCGCCATCGGTCCGCGCGCGAGGACGTCCTCGGTCGACGCCGGCGCCGCTGCGAGGTCGCTCCGGCGGAAGAGCGCGGCGATCCGCGCGCTGAGATGCGGCAGGCTCACGTCCTTCGTCAGGTAGTCGTCGGCGCCGAGGCGGAGGCCCGCGACGATGTCGAAGTCCGAATCGCGCGCCGACAGGAACAGGATCGGCAAGCTCGGCGACAGCGCACGGAGCTCGCGACACAGCGTGAACCCGCCATCGACGTCGTCGCCCAGGCCGATGTCGATCAATGCGAGGTCGGGGAGCCGCGCGCGGAACGCCGCCATCGCTTCGGTGCGCGTCGCGTACGCGGCGACCTCGTAACCCTGGCGCGCGAGCACGTCCGCGTAGTTCGCGCGGATCGCGGGCTCGTCCTCGACGATGGCGATGCGGCGCGACATGGCGATGCTGTGGCTAGGGCTGGAACGTCGCGGCGACGCTGCCGATCCCCGCGAGCTCGGCGCGGACGACCGTGCGTCGGGCCGGCCGCAGCGGGACGATCAGGCTGCCGGTCGTGATGACCTGCCCCGCGCGGAACCCGCCCAGGCCCACGAGCCCCTGGTCGAGGCATGCGAGAAGCGGCACCCAAGGATCGCCCTGCGGGTGGCCGCCGATGGCGTCGTGAGCGAGGTCGGCGTCGACGCTCACGCGGCAGCGTCGCCGCGCGAGGTCGAGCGCGCGGAAGTCGCGCGTCGCTTCGCCGGTCACGTAGCCCGCGTTGCCGAGGTTGTCCGCGAGGAACGTCAGAAGCGGGGGCGGCTCATCGCCTTCGAAGCGCCAGTGCATGAGCTCGATGCCGACCAGCACCTCGCCGACGGCCTCGACGATCTCGTCGCGCGTCCAGGGCTCGCGGCGCGGCGGAAGATCGTCGCCGAGCCGAAACGCGAGCTCGACCTCGACGACGAGCGGTCCGGACGCGGGCAGCGCCCACGTCGCGCCGCTCTCCCGCACGAGGTGCGAGTAGATCGGCGCCGCCATCGGCGTGCCGTCGGGCCGGATCCCGACCTTCCAGCCGCCGACCCTCGCGCCGAGCGTTTCCCCGAGGCGTGCCTGCGCCGCGTACGCCGCGACGAGATCCGCGGGGGCGAGCGCTTCCACGTACGGGATCCGCACGCCGCGGCGGTGCGCGGCGGCGAGGCGCGCGACCAGCCCGTGATCGACGGCATCGGGAATGGCACGCGGCGGCATGGTCGGTCAGGAGCAACGACGGCGATCCGACTATACCGGATGCGCTCGCGCCGGGCGCCCGCTCCGGACAGTTGCCATCTTTTCGCCATCATTCTTCGCCGCGTTGCCCGAATTCCGGCCGCGGATTGCCGTCTCGCACGCTTCCAATGCAGCGTGAGGGCACGCGGTGCGACCCTCGCGACCGACGGCGGAGAAGAGTGGCGAAGAACGGCACCCGCGAGTACGAGGACTGCGTCGCGCGCTGCGCGCACGGGTTCCGCTGCCGCCGCCTCGGTTCCGGCGCGGGCCGCCATCGCTGCGCCCTTCTCTGCGCCGGTGCCGTCGCGAGCCGCCGCCGCCGCCGCGTGTGGTCCGACATCCTCCAACGGGAGACACGATGAACTCCGCCCGGACCCCGCGTCCGCACCCCCTCACGAGCCACGTCTACCGCGACATCGCGCGCTTCGCGGGCGAGGCGCTCGCGGCCGGACTCATCGTGAGCCTCGCGCTCGCGCTCGCGATCTTCATCGTCGCGACGCAGGCGCAGGCGGCCGAAACCGGGCCCGGACAGGGCACCCTCCTCCTGCAGCCCGCTCCCGACGCGGCACCCGTCGCAGCTCCGCTGCTCTTCACGCACGTCGACATCGACGTCAGCGGGGTGACGGCGCGAACGACGGTCACGCAGCGCTTCGCGAATCCCACGGCGGTCTGGCGCGAAGGCGTCTACGTGTTCCCGCTGCCGGAGAAGGCCGCGGTCGACCACCTTGCGATGGAGATCGGCACGCGCCGCATCGAGGGGCAGATCCGCGAGCGCGGCGAAGCGAGGGCCGCGTACGAGCAGGCGAAGGCCGAGGGCCGCAAGGCGACGCTCGTCGAGCAGGAGCGGCCGAACGTGTTCACGACGAGCGTCGCGCACATCGGGCCGGGGGAGGAAGTCTCGGTCACGATCGAATACCAGGAAACGCTCGGCTACGACGCCGGCGCGTTTCACCTGCGCTTCCCGATGGTCGTCGCGCCCCGCTACCTGCCGGGCGAGGTCGCCGTCGCGGGCGACGGGGGCACGGGATGGGGCATGAACACGGATCAGGTCCCGGACGCCGAGCGCGTGACGCCGCCGGTCGTTCATCCCGCCGAGGCCTTCGTCAATCCCGTCACGCTGGCGGTCGAGCTCAACGCCGGCTTCGCGCTGTCCGCGATCGACAGCCCCTATCACCGGATCGACGTCACGGAGTCCGCCGACCGCCGGTACACCGTCCGGCTCGCGGACGGCCCCGTGCCTGCCAATCGCGACTTCGAGCTCGTATGGACGCCCGACGTCGCGGCCGCGCCCGGCGCCGCCCTCTTCTCCGAGCGCAAGGACGGCGCCACCTACGCGCTCGCGATGCTCGTGCCGCCGATCGTGGCGGGCGACGGTCCGCGTGCACCCCGCGAAGCGGTGTTCATCGTCGACACGTCCGGCTCGATGGAAGGGACGTCGATCGCGCAGGCGCGGCAGGCGCTCCAGATGGCGCTCGACCGGCTGCGGCCCGGCGACCGGTTCAACGTGATCGAGTTCAACTCCGCCACCCGGTCGCTGTTCGGCGCGCCGATGCCGGTGGACCCGGCGACGCTCGCGCGGGCGAAGAGCTTCGTCGGCGCCCTGCGCGCGCGCGGCGGCACGGAGATGAAGCCCGCGCTCGAGGCGGCGCTCACGAAGGACGCGGCGCCAGGTTTCGTGCGGCAGGTCGTGTTCCTGACCGACGGCGCCGTCGGCAACGAAGCCGCGCTCCTCGATCTCATCCGCGCGCGCGTCGGCGACCGGCGGCTGTTCACCGTCGGCATCGGCTCCGCGCCCAACGCCTATTTCCTCACGAAGGCGGCGCAGTTCGGCCGCGGCACGTTCACGTTCATCGGCGACGTCCGCGAGGTTGCCGCGAAGATGCACGCTCTCTTCGTCAAGCTCGAGAGCCCGGTGCTGACCGACATCGCCGTCGCGTGGCCCGGCGCGGCGGAAGTCTGGCCGCGCGAGCCGGGCGATCTTTACGCCGGCGAGCCGATCGTCGTCGTCGCCCGCACCGACGCACAGGACGGGAACGTCACGTTCACGGGTCGCCGCGCGGGCGCGCCGTGGCGCGCGAGCATCCCGCTGTCGGCGAGCGCGAGCGAGTCCGGCGTCGGCGTGCTGTGGGCGCGCGCGAAGATCGAGGCACTCACCGACGCGCAGAAGAGCGGCGAGCCCGAGTCCGCGGTGCGCAAGGCGATCGTCGACGTCGCGCTCGCGCACCATCTCGTCAGCAGATATACGAGCCTCGTCGCCGTCGACGTGACGCCGACGGCGCCCCCCGGCACGGTCCCGGCGCTGGCGGCGATGCCGACGAACCTGCCGGACGGATGGTCGTACGACGCGGTCTTCGGCGCGCCGCAGACGGCGACGCCCGCCACGCTGCACTTCGTCGGCGGGCTCGCGCTGCTTCTGCTCGCCGTCATCGCCCGGTCATCGGCGAAGCGCAGACTGCCCGCCATCGCCAACGGAGAAGGATCGTGACCGCTGCCGCCGACCGGGGAGGACCTGTCGACTTCCGTGCACCCCCGTCGAACTGGATGCGGGCCTCGCCGCCCGGCATCGGCGGCCGGCGCGCGCGCGTCGAGTCTTCCCCGGTCGGCGGCGGCACGCAGGCGCGGCCGCGCACCGCGTTCCGCAGGACGTGGATCGCGGCAGCGCTTGCCGCGCTCGGGATCGCGCTGACCGGACACGCGCTCTACATCCACGCGAAGGCGTTGCTGGCGCAGGCGCTCCTCCATCGTGCGTGGATTGCGACGCAGGCGAGCGGGCAGCCCGCGAAGCCGTGGCCGTGGGCTGACACGACCCCAATCGCGCGGCTGATCGCGCCGGGGCAGGACGTCGATCTCCTCGTGCTCGCGGGCGCGACGGGGCGAACGCTCGCGTTCGGCCCGGGACACCACGACGGCTCCGCGCTGCCGGGCGAGCCGGGGAACGCGATTCTGTCGGCGCATCGCGACACGCACTTCCGGTTCCTGCGTGCACTCGCGGCCGGCGACCTGTTGATCGTCGAGATGCCCGCCGGACAACGCTTTCACTACCGCGTTCGCGCGACCGAGGTCGTCGCCGCGAGCGAGATGCGGCCGCCGCGGCACCCGGCGGCGCCCACGCTCACGCTCGTCACCTGCTGGCCCTTCGACGCGGTCGAGCCGGGGGGGCCGCTGCGTTACGTCGTCGTCGCGACGGCCGACGGCCACGCGCTCTGAGGGAGCGGATCAGCGGCGCGCGCCGGCCGCATCGCGGAACGCTACGGCTTCACCGGTGCGGCCCGTGGCGGCTCCTCGCTCGACGGTCGGCGCCGGAGAGTCGCCGTCCGCGCTCCTTACGCAGCCCTCCGCCTGGCGCTATGATCGCCCGCACGCTCGGAGGTCCGGTCATGAAGCTCGAAGGCTCCTGCCACTGCGGCGCGGTCAAGTTCTCGGTCGTCTCGCACACGCCGTATCCGTACATGCGGTGCTACTGCTCGATCTGCCGCAAGACCGCCGGTGGCGGCGGCTATGCGATCAACATCATGGGCGACGCCGCCACGCTCTCCGTGCGCGGCGCGAAGCACGTCAGCGTGTACCGCGCGCGGATACGCGAGAAGGGCGGCGCGCGCGCGAAGCTTTCGTCGGCGCGCCGTCACTTCTGCGCGCGGTGCGGCAGCGCGCTGTGGGTGTTCGACCCGCGGTGGCCCGAGTGGGTCTATCCGTTCGCCTCGGCGATCGACACGCCGCTGCCGAAGCCGCCCGAGGAGGTCGAGATGATGCTGCACTTCGCGGCGCCGTGGGCCGACGTCCCGAGCGGGAGCACGCACACGCACTTCCGTGGCTATCCGGCGGAGGGCATCGCGGAGTGGCACGCGAAGCGCGGCCTCGGCGTGGGGTGAGTCCGGTTCACGCGAACCGCAGCGTCAAGCCGCCGATCCCGAGCTCGCCGTAGTCGCTCGTCCAGGTCTCCCCCGGCGCCACCGGCCACGCGTCGGTCACGGTCCCCGTGGTGATGATCTCGCCTGCCGCGAGCGGCGGGAACTGCGGCTGTCCCGCGACCACGCGCGAAAGGTGCGCGAGCGCGTGAGCGGGACCTCCAAGGACGTTCGAGCCGACGCCGCGCTCCACGACCGTGCGCCCGCGCCGCAGCGTCAGCGTGAACGCCGGCAGCGCCGCGGCGAGCGCCGCGCGGTTGCGATCGGTGACGGGAATGGTCGCGCCGACGACGAGCGCCCCGTGCAGTCCGAACGCGGCCGTGCAATCGGGGGCCGCGAATTTCCAGTCCGGGAAATGGCTCTGCACGACCTCGAAGCCCGGAGCGATCCAGTCGACGGCGCGCAGCGCGACGAGCGGGTCGCTCGTCGCCGCGAGC
>DASQBO010000327.1:0-15064 GCA_035635175.1 Casimicrobiaceae bacterium
GGCGCCGCGCTCGTCATGGTGCTGCACGATTTGCACCTCGCGCTGCGCTACGCGGACCACGCGATCGCGCTCGGCGGCGCGCGCGCGCTCACCGGTCTCGCGGCTGACGTGCTTCGCGCGGATGCTCCGCGAGCTCGAAGACCCGGCCGCCGCGATGGCCCTCGGGGATGCCGTGGAGGCGAAGCTCGCGCGGAAGAAGCGCGGCCCCGTGCTGCCGCCGCTCGCGCTGACGCTGCCGGCCGCCGCGCGCAGCCACTGACTGTCAATCGTCCATACGTTGTATCCAGGGCGAACGCGCCGGTCGCATCGTTCGCCGTCGTCCCCGCGGAGGCGGGGACCCAGTGACGTTGAACGGTCGCCCGCAATGACCAAGTCGCTGGATTCCCGCGTCCGCGGGAATGACGACTGCACAGGACGCATGCATCGTAGAAGCAACGTTCTGAATGTTCACGGCTAGCCTGGCAGCAACGTTCGCAGCGCCCCCTCCCCGACCTCGGCCAACGGGTGGCCGAAGAGCGCGGACAGCGCATCCGCGCGGAGCACGTCAGCCGCGCGACCGGTGAGCGCGCGCGCGCCGCCGAGCGCGATCGCGTGGTCCGCGTAGCGCAGCGCGAGGTGCAAATCGTGCAGCACCATGACGAGCGCGGCGCCGCGCTCGCGCGCCAGCGAGGCGAGCGCGTCGAGCGACGCGACCTGCTGGCCCAGGTCGAGATGCGACGAAGGCTCGTCCAGCAGCATGAGGCCGGGCTCCTGCACGACCAGCGCCGCGAGCGCGACGCGCCGGCGCTCCCCGCCGGAAAGCGTGCGCACGTCCCGGTCCTCGAAGCCCGCGAGGCCGAAGCGCGCGAGCGCCGCGCGTGCCCGCCCGAGGTCCGCCGCCGATTCCCACGCGAAGCGGCCGAGGTGCGGGTGGCGGCCGACCAGCACCGTCTCGAGGACGTTCGCCGGGAAGGCGTCGACGCTGTCCTGCGGCAGGAAGCCGCGGCGCCGTGCGCGCTCGCGCGGCGACAGCGCGGACAACGGTTCGCCGTCGTAGGCGATCGTCCCCGCCGCGGATGCGCGCAATCCGGCGAGCGTCGCGAGCAGCGTCGTCTTGCCGGCGCCGTTCGGGCCGACGATCGTCCAGCACTCGCCGGCCTGCACGTCGAGGTCGAGCTCCGCGACGAGCGCGCGCCCCCCGACGGCCGCGGCGAGGCCGCGGCACGCGAGGCGCGGCGCGCGCCCGCTCACGCGCGCCCTCCACTCCGCGCGAGCAGGTAGAGGAAGGCGGGCACGCCGATGAACGCGGTGATCACGCCGACGGGCAGCTGAACGGGCGCGACGAGAGTTCGCGCGAGCGTGTCCGCGACGACCAGCAGCGCGCCGCCCGCGAGCGCCGCGCCGGGCAGGAGCACGCGCTGGTCGTTGCCGAGCGCGAGGCGCAGCGCGTGCGGGACGATCAGGCCGACGAAGCCGATGGCGCCGGCCACGCTCACGGCGACCGCGGTCGCGAGCGCCGCGGCGGCGTGGAGCGCGAGCGTGGCGCGCGGGACGGAGATGCCGAGCGCGGTGGCGACGTCGTCGCCGCGCGAGATCACGTTGAGATCGCGCGCGAAGGCGAACGCGACGGCGACGACGGCCGCGAGTACGACGAGCGCCAGCGCGGGCGGCGGCGGCGCGGAGAGATCGCCGATGAGCCAGAACAGCATGCCGCGCAGCTGCGCGTCGGGGGCGAGCGTGAGCAGGAGCGCGATCACCGCGCCCCAGCCCGCGGCGACGACGACGCCCGTCAGCAGGAGGCGCATCGCGGTCCACGGCGCGTCGGCGCTTCGCGCGCGGGCGAGCGCGAACACGACGAGCGTCGAGGCGAACGCTCCGGCGAATGCCGCGGGCGTCGCGAGCGCGGCGACGCCGGCCGAGAGCGCGGCCAGAGCGCCGACCGCCGCTCCGCCCGAGATGCCGAGGATGTAGGGATCGGCGAGCGGGTTGCGCAGCAGCACCTGCAGGAGCGCACCGGCGACCGCGAGCAATCCGCCGACCGCGAACGCGGCGAGCGCCCGGGGCAGCCGCAGCTCGCGCACGATCGCGGCGGGCCCCCCCGATGCGTCGCCCGTCAGCGCCGCGAAGACCGAGCTCGGGTCGACGCCAACGCTTCCGGTCGCGAGCGCGAGCGCGAGCGCCGCCAGCGCGACGACGACGAGCGTCGCGAGCACGAGCAGGGCGCGGGGACGGCCGGCCGGCATGGCGTGGGTGAGAGGGCGAGCGGACCGCGAGCGAACGCGCGCCGCGTCGATTATAGGGGCACGTTCCGCGCGCCCCGTTCGCGCGCGCGTGCGCACGGCGGGCGGCGGCGCCTATAATTTCGATCCCGGCGACCGTTCCCGCGGCGCCGGGGCACCGACGATGAACAAGGCCTTCACCCGCGAAACCGACGCCGCCGAGGACGACCAGCAGGACGTCGCGTCGCCGCTTCCCTCGGGCGCCCGCAACTACATGACGCCGGGAGGGTTCGGCCGCATGAAGTCGGAGCTCGACCGCCTCGTGCAGAAGGAGCGGCCGGAGCTCGTCGCGACCGTCGCGTGGGCGGCCGGCAACGGGGATCGCTCGGAGAACGGCGACTACATCTACGGCAAGAAGCGGCTGCGCGAGATCGACCGCCGCATCCGCTTCCTCGTGCGGAGGCTCGACGTCGCCGAGGTCGTCGATCCCGCGGCGCGGCGCGACGAGGGATCGGATCAGGTCTTCTTCGGCGCGACGGTCACGGTGCGCGACGCGACGGGCGGCGAGCGCACGGTCAGCATCGTCGGCGTCGACGAGATCGACACCGATCGGGGCTACGTGAGCTGGGTGTCGCCGATCGCGCGCGCGCTCATCAAGGCGCGCGAGGGAGACACCGTTTCGCTGCACACGCCGCGCGGCGTCGAGGAGCTCGAGATCGTCTCTGTACGCTACGTACCGCTCGCGACCGACGATGCCGCTGCGGCGGCGGCGCTCGGTTGACGCGGCGAGCGCACAGGGAATAGAGTGGCCCGATGGCCCTGCCGAATCCGACGCCGCACGTCGCCAAGCCCGTGCTCGAGTCCGAGCTCGCGGCGCTCGAGCGCAAGCAGGCCTCGCTGATCGCGCACACGCGCGCGTTGCGCGCCGCCAACGAGGCGCTGCGGCGCGATCTCGCGGCCGCCCATGCGCGCAACCAGGCGCTCGCGGCGCGCGTCGAGGAGGCGCGCGAGCGGCTCGACGCGTTGCTCTCGCGGATGCCGGAGGCCGCCGATTGAGCGAGGGGGCGAAGTGAGCACTCGGCCACCCGCCGGCGGCGAGCGCACGATCACGCTCGACGTGTCGCTCCTCGGCCGCGACTTCAAGGTCGCGTGCAAGGAGTCCGAGCGTGCGGAGCTTTCCGACGCCGTCGCGCTGCTCGATCGCCGGATGCGCGAGATCCGCGAAGGCGGCAAGATCGTCGGCGCGGAGCGCATCGCGGTGATGGCCGCGCTCAACCTTGCCCACGACCTCCTGCGCGAGCGGCGCCAGCCGCGTCCGCCAGCGCCGTCGGCGCAGGCTCCGTCAACGACGAGCGCAATCGCCGTTGACGAAGCGGCGCTGCGGCGTAGAATCGAAGCCATGCACTCGGCGCTCGACGTCGCCCTCGCGGGCCAGAGCGACTGAGGCGGTTCAACGTTCCCTGCGGTGCTCGAGCTGTCCTTACACTCTTTGAACCAATGCTATTAGCGCGGTTGCCGCGCCGTTGACGGGCTGGTGTGCGCTCCCACGCGGAAGCGCCTGAAGGCTCCGGCAGGCGACCCTCTTGAACCCTCGGTTCAAGATGACGGATGGCACGGCACAGGCGGGGAACACCTTTTCCGTCCGGCGGACGAGGTTGATCGGCCGGATCGCCGCAATCGCAATGGCCGGCACGCCGGCCCTCACCCGGAACGGCACGGTGCTCGTCGACGCGGCGCCGGACGCGCGTCGGCGCGCTCGGCGCACCGACGACGGTCGCGGTCCGGTCGATCCTCTGCGACACCGGGTGCAGCGCGGTGACCGTGCGGCAGAACGGCCTCGTCCCGATCGATGTGACCGTCGATCTGACGACGACGTTTCCGCCGCCGCTTTCGTTCGGGTAATCGATGAGAGGAGAACGACGTGGCCACCTTCCGCGAGCGTCCCTACACGCAGTTCAATTTCCTCGTCGACCTGGGCGACGGCAACTCCGACGGCCCGCGCGCCGGCTTCCAGGAAATCTGCGGCCTGGGAATGGAGGTCGCAGTCGCCGAGTATCGCAACGGCAACAGCAGGGAAAACGACGTCGTCAAGATCACCGGGCTCAGCAAGACGACCGACGTCACGCTGAAGCGAGGGATCATCGGCTCGCTCGATCTCTACCAGTGGCTGGATCAGGTTCGCAACGGCGACCAGGGGGCGCTGCGGACGGTGACGGTGCGGTTGCAGAGCGAGGACCACGCAACGGTCGTCCAGACGTGGAAGCTGCTCCGCGCCCGGATCGTCAAGTTCACGAGCGGGCCGCTCAACGCGATGGGAACGGACGTCGCGATGGAAGAGATGGTGCTCGCCTATGAGCGGCTCGAAATGGAATGAGCGCTCCCATGCCCGCGCGAGCGTCGGGACGACGCGTTTCCGAGCGGAGGGCCGTGCAGCCGAAAGCGGAGGCGACTGCTGCGCGACCCCACGCGAACGCGAACTTTCGCGTCGACCTGGGCGACCCGGGAGGCCGGGAACAGGGGTTCTGCGAGGTCGTCTTTCCCGAGTTCCGCGCCGATGCGCGCGAACGCGGACGCGCCTCCGGATCCGGGAGTCGGTCCCCGCAGCACGACGACGGGGGGACTTCGCCTTACCTGACGCTGCGGCGCGGCGTGACCGGCTCGCTCGACCTGTACGCCTGGTGGGACGCGGCGCGCCGTAGCAAGGCCCCGCCGCGACGCACGGTCACGGTCCAGCTGCTCGCGGCCGATCACGCGACCGTGGTCCTGACGTGGACCTTTCAGCGAGCGCGCCCGGTGAGCTTGTCGTACGCACCGCTCAACGCCTTGCAGGGTGCGGTGCTCATCGAGACCCTCGTGCTCTATTTCGACACGATGGAGATGCGCTGACGGCGGCGACTGCGCTCCGCGGCGATCGCCGCGGCGGCCGCAGGCGCGAGCGCATCGAAGGCGATCCGGCCGGTCCGCGCGCGAAGGATGCGCGCCTCGCGAGTCGCCGCTCGCTTATCTCCTGTGTGCCGTCAGGGTCTTGTCGCGGACCGGCAATTTACATCGCGTCGTGCCTCGTGTAGCGTACATTTCGTTTCGCACGAGCGGGGACTGGCGCGATGGCGACGCCTGACAAGGTCTTCCAGCAGACGTTCGCCTGGTACAAGGCGTCGATCGATCACCTGCTGGCCGCCAGCGCGATTCCCGCGGCCGATCGGCCCGCGGTCAAGCAGGTCCTCTGGCAGGTGCTCGGCGTCGTCAATCCCGCCGCGCCGCCCGCGAATCCCCAGTTGTCGGACTTCAAGGACAACGGCGCCGCGGCCGAGTCGCTGGCGATCGCCTGCCAGGTCATCTCGGAAACGCTGGTCGCGCTCGGCTACATCAAGCAGGCGGTCGACGCCTTGCAGCCGGGCGGCAATCCCGCGGCCGCCCTCGCCGTCGTCGCGCCGGTCATGCAGCAGGTCGATCGCCTGACGCAGTTGCAGGCGAACAGCCGTTTCCCGAGCGCGTTCTCGATCGGCAAGATGCTGCTGCTGCTGAGCGGAGACGCGGAGGCCAACCCTCCGGCGAATCACGAGGCGGACAAGCTCGCCGCGCTGCTCGGGGCCGTCAGCGCGGCCGACGTGGCGAACGCGCAGGCCGCGATCGGCATGGTGTCGATGCTGCTCGGAAGCATGCTCGACCGCTCGTTCACGGGGCCCTCGCCGGCGGCCGCCAATGCGTTCGTCACGCAGGCGATCCCCTCCTTCGCCGGCAAGCCCTCGCTGTCGCTGGCGGGACCTGCGGGCCTCACCGGCACGCTGGGCTTCGATCCCGGACCGCCGAGCGCGCTTCGCGCGGCGCTCAACCTCGCGTTGAATCGCTCGCAACCGATCGGCGGCACCAACATCGCGCTGGCGCTGACGGCGAGCGCGGGCGTCAACGTGATGGTGCCGGTCCTCCCGCCGGGCGGCGTGGCGGTGAGCGGCACGTACGCCGTCGGCATCGACCTCAGGCGCAAGGGCAACGCGCTGACGATCGGCAGCGACGCGCTGGGCGTCACGCTGTCGGTCGGCGAGCTCGGCATCGCGCTGCAGCTCGCGAACGGCACGCCGTCGCTCAAGTTCACCGCGAAGGATGCGAAGGCGGTCATCAAGCCCACCGACGGCTTCCTCAAGCTGATCCTCGGCGACGGCATCACGGTCGGGCTCGACGTGTCCGCGCAGGCCGACGCGGCGGGCAAGCTCAGGCTCGTCAACGGCACGGGACTGCACGCGAGCCTGCCGGTGCCCACGCTGCCCACCGGACCGTTCGAGCTGCAGCTCATCAATCTCGGGCTCGATCCCGTGGGCGGGAGCTTCTCGAAGCTCGCGGTGGAAGTGTCGGCGTCGTTCGGCGTCTCGCTCGGCCCCTTCGCGGGATCGGTCGACCGCATGGGCGTGCTGCTCAAGCTCGACCTCGGCGGCGGCACGCCGATCGCGTTCGCGTTCAAGCCTCCCAACGGCATCGGCCTGTCGCTCGACGCAGGGATCGTCAAGGGCGGCGGCTATCTCAACGTCGACGAGAACGGCTACGCGGGCGTCCTCGAGCTCAAGATGCTCGCGGTCGACGTCAAGGCGATCGCGCTGCTCAACACCAAATCCGAAGCCGGCTTCTCGCTGCTGCTGCTGATCTTCGGCCAGTTCCCCGCGATCCAGCTGTCGTTCGGCTTCACGCTGACCGGCGTCGGCGGCCTCATCGGCGTGCAGCACACGGCGAGCCCGCCCGCGCTCTCGCAGGCGCTGAGCGCGGGGCAGCTCGACGCCGTGCTCTTCCCCGACAATCCGGTCGCCAACGCGCCGCAGATCGTCAACACGCTGCGCACGATGTTTCCGGTCAGGGCCGGCGGCTTCATCATCGGCCCCATGCTCGAGCTCGGCTGGTCGACGCCGAGCCTCGTCACCGTTCGCATGGGGCTGCTGGTCGAGGCGAGCCAGTTCACGCTGCTGGGCCAGGCCATCGTCGCGCTGCCGCCGCTGATCTCGGCCGACCTGGCACTGCTCTACCTGCGGCTCGACTTCGTGGGGTCGGTCGTGTTCGACCCCTTGAAGATCGCGTTCGACGCGAAGCTCATCCACTCGCGCGTCGCGTTCATCTCGATCACCGGGCAGTTCGCCTTCCGCGCGTCGTTCGGCGACCAGCCCACGTTCATCATCAGCGCGGGCGGCTTCCACCCGCACTTCAAGGAAATTCCGTCGGACATTCCCTCCCCGTTCGACCGGGTCGGGATGAGCCTCGACATCGGCATCGTCGGCATCAGCTTCAAGGGCTACTTCGCGATCACGTCGGCCACCGTGCAGGCCGGCGCCGAATTGCGCGCGTGGGCCGACATCGGCATCGCCAGCATCGAGGGCGGCCTGGGCTTCGACGCCATCTGCTATCTCGCGCCGAAGTTCTATTTCGAGGTCGACGTCTACGCGTACCTCGACGTCCACGTCTTCGGCATCGACTTCGCGTCGATCCACCTCGACGGCACGCTGGCGGGACCGGGGCGCTGGCACATCGCCGGCAACGCCGAGGTCCACACGCCGTGGCCGCTGCCGGATTTCTCCGTGCACATCGACGAGCACTTCGGCAGCGATCCCGACACGCCGCAGATCACGGTCGACATGGCGGACCTGCTCGCGAAGGAAATCGCGAAGATCGGCAACTGGAGCGCGCAGCTTCCCGTCGGCGGCGACAGCTTCCTGAGCCTCTTCGCCGTCGACGCGGGAACGGACCTGCTCGCCCACCCGCTCGGCTCGCTCACGTTCCAGCAGAAGCTCGCGCCGCTCGAACTGAAGATGGACAAGGCGAGCGGCAGCAAGATCAAGGGCGCGAACGAATTCTTCGGTGGCGCGCTGGCGCTCACGCAGGGCGCCAATCCGGTGGCGATCGGCACGGCGTCGGCGCAGGCCGTGCGGGATCACTTCGCCGCGGCGCAATTCATCGAGATGTCGCAGGCCGACAAGCTCGCCAAGCCGTCGTTCGAGCTGTTCGCCGCGGGCTACGAGCTTGCGAGCGAAGACTTCGAGATGGGCGAGATCGTGCCCGAGCTGCTCGGCTACGAGGAGGCCGATCTCGGCGCGATGCCCGTGCCGAAGCACCTGCGGCGCCGGGCGAAGGACCTCTTCGACGAAGCGACGCACGGCCCGACGCTGGCCTTCGGCGCCGCGGGCCGCTCGCCGCTGCGCGACCGCGCGCTCGCACGGCCTCCCGAGGCGACCAGGCTCAAGGTCGATCCGGCGCCCGTCACGATCGCGGACAAGTCGACGCTCGCAGTCGCCGGCGGCCGCACGTTCACGAGCGTGTGGCTTGCGACGCAGGCGCGCGCGGGCATCGCGGATGTCGACGCCGCGGCCGTGCACGTCGTTGAGCTCGCGGAGCTGGCGGCATGAGCCCGCCGGGCCGCCCCAAGGGCGAATTAGCCCCGAAGCGCGTAGCGCGGAGGGTAGTCCAGTGAGCATCCCCTATCGCTTCGTGCCCTGGGCGCGCCGCGGCCTCGCGCGCGCGCACGCGAACCCCGACGCCGCCGACGCCGCGCTCGCGACGCGTCCGCGCATCAAGGTGGGGCTCACGCTGCAGGCGAAGCAGGACGGCGCCGTCGCCGCCGCCGTCTCGGGCAACATCGACCTCACGCTGTACGGGCCCGCGGACATCATCGGCATCGACCACCGCCTGATCGTGCGCACGGACCCGCGTCCGGACGCCACCAATTTCGAGCCGAATTACCTGGCGATCGTCGACTTCGATCCGCCCGACTTCCCGTGGCTGCTGACGCCTGCGCACGCCAACGCCACCGGACACCTGCGCCCGTGGCTGGTGCTGGTCGTCGTCGAGCGTGCGAAGGTTGCGCTCCCCGCCCTGCGCGCGGGCCGGCCGCTGCCGTCGATCAGCCTCACCGCCCAGCAGGTCGTGACCGAGCTGCCCGACCTCGCGGAGTCGTGGCTGTGGGCGCACTCGCAGGCGATCTCGACCGTCAATGCCGCCGATCCGGGCGCCGCGCAGACCCTGTCGACCGAGATGCGGCAATTGCCCGAGCGCAACATCTCGCGCCTCGTGTGCCCGCGCCGGCTCACGCCGCGCACCGACTACGTCGCCTGCGTCGTGCCGGCCACCGAGGGCGGCCGCCTGCGCGGCCTCGGCCAGCCGGTCGCCGGCGACACGCTCGGCACCGCGTGGTCGCGGCAGGCGCCCAACGACGTCGAGCTGCCGGTGTATTTCTCGTGGACCTTTTCGACGGGACCGGTGGGCGACGTCGAGACGCTGGCGCGCCGCCTGCGCACGCCCGCGCAGTACGGCGGCGACGCCGAGTTGCTCGCGCAGCTCCACCACATCGGCGAGCGCCCCGTCTACGTCGACGGCGACCATCTGCTCTTCAACGGCACGACGCCGGGCCGGACGGTGTTCGAGGGCGCGATGGTGTCGCTCGGCTTCACCCCCGAGGCGAGCAGCGCGCTCTATGCGGGCAAGCTCCAGGAGATCCTGAACAGCGGGTCGACGCGCGTGGCCACCGGCGCGGCGGCCGCCGACCACGTGCCGACGCTCGCGCCGCCGATCTACGGCGAGTATCCCGCCAAGCGGCACACGGTCGCGAGCGCGAAGGTCAACCAGCACTGGCTCGACGGCCTCTCGCTGCAGCCGCGCTATCGGCTCGTCGCGGGCTGGGGTGCCGAGGTCGTGCGGCAGAACCAGGACGAGTTCATGCAGGCCGCGTGGGAGCAGCTCGGCGACGTGCTCGCCGCGGAGCGCGCGTTCTCGCTGGCGCGTCTCGCGCGCGACGTGCTGAAGCGCGTCGAGGTGCGGCACTGGTCGAAGCTCGCGCCCGATCGCGTGCTGGCCGTGATGGCGCCGGCGCGGGCGCGCGTCGCGATCGCCGCCGGCGAGTCCCTGTACGGCCGGATGGCGGGCGCAACGCTGCCGCAGGAGCTCTTCGACGGGTCGATGCGCCGGCTGGTCAGCCCGCGCCGCGCGACGTTCAAGATGGCGCGCTGGCGCGAGCGCGACCTCGCGCGGCCGACGGTGACCGCGCAGATGGCGGCGCTCGTCAACGACTTCGCGCACGCGACCACGCGGCTCGCGGCGATCGATCCCAACGAGTTCGTGCCCGACGGCCTCCTCGGCAGCCGCTCGTTCGACCGCGTGCCGCTGCCCGCCAATCCGGCCGCGGAAGTCGACCTGACGCCGTACACCGGCTATGCGCTCCGCCTCACGGGCAGGCAGATCCAGGCGATCCAGAGCGCGAACGCGGCGGCGCGCAAGCTCGCGGCGATCACCGAGCGGACGGTGCCGTCGATGGGCGACGTGTGGCGCCGCGGCCTCCTGACCGAGACGCACGCGATCCGCGTCGCCGAGCTGCAGAGCGTCGCGCGCGTGCCGCTCACGGCCGACGTCGGCGATCTGATCCGGCGCGTGAGCACGCGCGGCACCGAAGGCGTGCTGCTGTCGGTGCAGCCGCACGGCGCGCTGGCCGCGCAGGCGCTGCGGATCGACGGGCGCAGCGGCGCGCTGCGGACGGTCGGACGGCCGCTCGTCGCGACGCAGGGCGGCAACGCGGGGCGCGCGGCGGCGGTGACGAGAGCGGCCATCGCCACGGTTCCCATCACGGCGCTCAAGCTCTACGGCAACACGGCCGTGTTCACCACGCTGCCCCCATCCACGCTGAGCGCAACCGGCACGAAAGTCAGCATCGGCCTCCGCGGCCCCGGCGATTTCTCCAAGGTGCCGCGCCCGAGCCGGGATGCGACGCCGACGATCACGCTCCCGCCGGCGGTGAAGGATCGCGCGACGCTGGAGCGCTACTCGGCGGCGCTCGACGACTATCGGAAGGTAATACTGCCGCCGGCGGATTCGCGGGTCGTCGTGCAAGCCGTCGATTTCGCCACCGCGACGAGCGCCGCCCAGTCGCGCGCGCGCCTCGACGCCGACCGCACCGTGCCGGCGCGTCTCGCCAGCAGCCTGAGCCTAGGCGCGCAGCCGGTCGCGCTCGCCGGCGGCGCGCTGTCCAACGTCTTCATCAGCGCGAGCCTCGACGCCGCGATCGTCGACGTGCTGCGCTACGTCGTGCCGCAAACCTTTGACCGCGTGATGGCGTTTCCGAAGCTGCCGTTTCCGCTGTCGCGCAAGCTCGAGACCTTGGCGCCGGACGTGTTCCTGCCCGGCGTCGGCGTGCTGCCGGACGACTTCATCATGGCGGTGCAGACCAACCCGCGCTTCGTCGAGGCGTTGCTGGTCGGCGCGAACCACGAGATGGGGCGCGAGATGCTGTGGCAGGGCCTGCCCACCGACCAGCGCGGCACGCCCTTCCAGCACTTCTGGCAGCGGCTCGACGGCAAGGCCGACATCGAGTTCATCCACCAGTGGCACGCCGTGCCGCTCGGCACGCAGCCGGGGAACACGGCGATGCTCGTGCTCCTGATCCGCGGCCAGCTCCTCGTGCGCGTGCCCAATCTCAACATCTACGCCTATCCGATCGTGGACAAGGAAAAGCGCCCCGGCGGGGTCAATCCGCCGGACGACGGCACGAGCGAGATGGATCCGGGCAAGGTGGTGCCGGCGGTGCTGCGCGGACAGCTCGGCCGCGACATCACCTACGTCGGGTTCCCCATCGCGCCCGGCGACATCGGCAAGTACTTCTTCGTCATCGAGGAGCACATGACCGAGCCGCGCTTCGGCTTCGACGAGCGCGTGGGCGCCGGCCAGAACAGCAGCAGCTGGCTCGACGTCGACTGGGACGACATCGCGGTCGCGAACGGCAGCTACTTCGGCTTGACGGCGTTGCGGAAGGCGCAACCGGCGACGGGCCCGCAGTGGGTCGATCCGCACGCGGCGACGGTCGCGGATGCCGCGTTGCAGCGGCCGTTCCGCGGCTACTGGCGCGGCGACGCGCTGAAGACGCCCTGACGACGAGCTCGACCCGCGAAATCATGGAAGCGACGATGCCCCGTGCCGAAATCGACCTAAGCGGGTTTGCGGCGACCCGCAAGGAGCTCGAAGGCCTCGCGTCGCGCCAGCGCGCGGCGGAAGTGGAATTGGCGCGGGCGCAGCACGCGCTCGCGGCCGCGGCCCGTGCGGGCGCGTCCGCGCGCGAGAACGCTCTGCTGGCGGAACGGGTCGCGGTGGCGCAGGCGGTGCGCAAGGCGCTGGTCGCCGAACGCCGAGCCCTGCAGGGGCGCCTCGACGAGCTCGCCAACAGGATCGCGGTCGGGCGCGACCCTTCCGCGCTCGTCGGCAGCCTCGACGGCCGGATGCCGATCGCGTTCCTGCCGGTGCGCATCGAGACGCGCTACGTCAAGGCGGCGGGGCAGCCCGTGCGCCTGCGCATCCGCATCTATCCCGACGACATCAACACCATCGACCACGAGCCGGCGCCGACCGCGAACGAGCAGCAGGCGGCGATGGCCTACTGGCGCGCGCGCTTCGCGCACGACGACGACGGAGCGGCGCGCTTGCTGCGCGACCTGATCAAGAGCTTCGGCCGCGGCCGCGCGCTCTGGCTCGTGCGGATTCTCACGCCGATCAATCCGCTCCCGGCGCCCGACGCGCAGGCAGAGCCCGTGTTCCGTGACACGGAGACGATCGACGGTCTGTCCAAGGCCACGCGCGCGGTGCTCTTGCCGGAGCGCTGGTGCGCGATCGGCTACGCCGCGGGACGCCGCGAAGTGTTCCGCGTCTGGGGCAGCACGATCCCGGACGAGCTGGTGCTCTCGCCCGACTGGCTCGCCACCGACGATCCCGAAGCCCTGCTGGGCGGCGACCGCGCGTGGATGGTGGACTTCGACGCCGCGCTGGCCAAGGGGATGGCCATCGAGGTCACGCAGCGCCAGGTCGTGCAACCGCCCGGCACGCAGTTCGACCTCGCGAGCGGCACGCTCGAGCGGCTGGTCGTCGTCGGCTTCGAATGGACCAAGAGCGCGGCGGACAGCGCCGCCGATTTCACCGACCTGCTCGCCGCGCATCGCGATTCGAGCGGCCTCGGCTTCGCCGCGCTGGGCACGCCCACCAACAACACCGAGGCGGCGCCGGCCGGCTACAGCCCGAGCTCGCAGCGCTTGCCGCCGCCGCCCCCGCCCGCGGGCGCCAGTCCCGAAGACCAGGACGCGCTGCAGCTCCTGCAGTGGGCCTTCGGCATCGCGCCCGACGCGCTTCCCGCCGACAACATCGACAACCCGCACCTGTCCGACCAGCGAAGCGGGCTGCACATGATGAACGCGCTGTGGCGCGGGACGTTCGGCGACTGCCTCCTCGAGATGTGGAATCCGCTGGTCGACGGCAAGGAGGCGCTCGGCACGTCGGGGCTGTACGCGCTGCGGCGCTACGCCGTCTCCTACGTGCGCCCAACCGGACCGCTGCCGATCCTGCGCGTCGACGAGCAGCCCTATGCGCTGCTGCCGCTCGTCGGCAGGCGCTTCGCCGATCCCGGAGACTCCGCGGTCGAGTCGGCGATCGGCAAGGTCGTCGGCGTGCTGCGTCCGATGTGGGAGCTCGCGAGCGCGGACGTCCCGCTGCTCGAAGATGGCGACGTGGACAAGGCCAAGGACATCCTGCAGACCGCGGCGTGGTCGCAGGCCGCGTTCTATCGCGACAAGGACGGCAAGGCGATGTGCATGATGCGGACGCCCTTCAGCGATGCGCAGGGCAGCGGCCGCAATCCTCTCGTCCAGAACATCGTGTCGGCGCTCGGCCCGTACAGCTACTCGCAGGTGCCCATCGGGGTCTGCAACGACTTCCTGCCGGACCCGCCGTACTCGGCGGGCTATCTGGCGGGCGTGCCGTGGGTCCTCGCGAATCCCAAGGATCCGACGAAGGAAGCGTCCGACGACACGTCCTTCGTGCCGGCCAACAACTACCTGGCTGGCATCGCCGCCGCCGCCGTCCAGGTGCCGGCGGCGGGCAAGACCTACCTCGAGAAGAGCCAGGCCGGGCCCGCGCTCCTGCAGGCGCTCGTGGCGTATTCCGTGCAGAAGGAGCAGGGCGATGCCGTCGATCGCTTCGCGGGAATAAGCAGCGCCGTGAAGCGCGTCGCGTCGCGCGCCACGCCGACGATGCCCTACGTCGAGACCGTGCTCGAGAACGAAGCGATGTTCACGGTGCAGACGCCGAAGGAGCTCGCGAGCGTTTCGATTCCCGCGATCACCGGGCGCGCGACGCTGGGCGAGCACGTCGCCAACACGCTCGGCGCGCAGCTCCAGCCCGCGGCGAAGAGCGTCGCGTGGCGCGCGTCCGACAGCCTGTACACCGCGGTGAGCTCGCTCTTTCCGCAGACGCGCGATCTCGGCGCGGTGAAGCTGAGCCTCGATTTCCTGTCGACGCGCACGGTCGGCGAGCTCAACGTCGCCTTCCGCTCGACGCTCGACGCCTTCTCGTACCGGCTCGACGCGTGGATCACCGCGCGTGCGAATCGCCGGCTCGAGCAGATGCGCGCCGCCGCGCCGACCGGCCTGTACGTCGGCGGTTACACGTGGGTCGAGAACCTGAAGGCCGACGCGCGGCCCGACAGCGAAGGCTTCCTGCTCGCGCCGTCGCAGGCGCAGGCCGCGACGGCCGCGCTCCTGCGCAGCGGCTTCATGGCGAACCACGAGCAGGGCGCGTTCGACATCGCGCTCGATTCCCGGCGCACGCGCCGCGCCGAAGGCCTGCTGCAGGGACTCACCCGCGACCAGCCGCTGGCCGCGCTCTACGGTTACCGCATCGAGCGGGGCCTGCGCGACGCGCTGCTCGGGAAGTTCATCTGGCCGCTCCGCCTCGTCTATCCGTGGCATCCGGTGGGCAGCGCGCCTTCCGGCGATCCCACCGAAGCGGTCGGCGCGCGCGACGTCGTCGACGGCGTGGCCGTGCTGGCCGATTGGGAGAAGGGGCCGGCGACCGTCTTCGCCAAGCTCGAC
>DASQBO010000328.1:0-8918 GCA_035635175.1 Casimicrobiaceae bacterium
CGGAGATTCGCACCGCTCGAGGCCGGTGCTACCATGCGTCGAGTGCCTCACCACGATCAATCGTCGACGGTGCTCGACGACGACCACGCCGCGTTCGTGCAAAGCGGCCTCTCGATCGTCGTCGCCTCGCGCAGCGAAGACAACGTTCCGTCGGTGGCGCGGGCGCTGGGCTGTCGCGTGGCCGAAGACCGGGGTTCCGTCACGATCTTCCTGTGGGCGCGGCAGTCCGGTGCGCTCCTGACCGACATTCGGGCGACGGGGATGGTCGCCGTGGTGTTCAGCCGGCCGTCGACGCACAGGACCATTCAGCTCAAGGGACGCGACGCGCGCGTCGTCCCGCGCGACGAGGGCGGTCGCGCCATCGTGGCGCGGAACACGGACCTGCTCGTCCAGGACCTGGCCTGGCTCGGCCACCGACAGGACCTCGCCCGTGCGTATCTGCACTGCGAGCCCGACGAGCTCGCAGCGATCGTGTTCACGCCGAGCGCAGGATTCGATCAGACTCCGGGTCCCGGCGCCGGGAAGCCTCTCGGGTCCCGCTAGATGCCCTGGTCGCTCGACTCCATCCGGGATTGCTTCGAGGGCGCGATTCCGAGCGTCATCGCGACCTGTGCGCTCGACGGGACGCCAAACGTCTCGTACCTCTCGCAGGTGCACTACGTAGACGATGCGCACGTCGCGCTGTCGTTCCAGTTCTTCAACAAGACGCGCGGGAACGTTCTCGCAAACCCGCGGGCGGCGGTGCTCGTGGTCGACCCGGCGACCGGAGCGCGGTTCCAGCTCGCCGTCCGCTATGTCCGCACCGACACCGAGGGCGCGCTGTTCGAAAGCATGAAGGCCAAGCTCGCGGGCATCGCCTCGCATACGGGGATGAGCGGCGTCTTCCGGCTGCTGGGCGCCGACGTCTACGAAGTGCTTGCGATCGAAAGCGTGCCCGGCCCGACGCTGCCGGCGCCGCCGCGCCGCAATCTGCTTCCTCTCGTGCGCGCGGTCGCGCAACGGATCGCGGCGGCGACCGATCTGGCGGCCCTGTTCGACGAGACCCTGGCGGCGCTCGAGCGGCACTTCGGCATCCGTTACTCGATGCTGCTGATGGCGGATCGCCGCGCCGGTCGTCTGTACTCGGTCGCAAGCCGCGGTTACGCTTCCTCGGGAGTCGGCGCCGAGATTCCATTCGGCTCCGGCGTGATCGGCGTCGCTGCGCGGGAATGCACGCCGATCCGAATCGTGCACCGGACGGCCGAGTGGGGATATGGCCGGGCCGTGCGCGAGAGCGCCGCCCGCGGCGGGATGGCGGATCTCCTCGATACCGAGATTCCGCTGCCTGGACTGCCCGAATCGCGGAGCCAGCTGGCGGTGCCGATCGTCCCCGCAAACTGCCTGACCGGCGTGCTCTTCGTCGAGAGCAGCGAGGACTGCCGCTTCGGCTACGAGGACGACGATGCGCTCGTCACCGTGGCCGCGATGCTGGGCGCGGCGATCCGCAATCTTCAGGAAGGCGCGGAAGCGGCCGACGAGCCGTCGTCCGCTCCCCGGAGCGCGGCTCCCGTCGCCGGCGTGCCGGTGACGGCCCGGCATTACGCGCTGAACGACAGCGTGTTCCTGGACGACGACTATCTCATCAAAGGGGTGGCCGGCGCGATCCTCTGGAAGCTGCTGCGCGACTACGTGCGCGACCAGCGCACCGACTTCAGCAATCGCGAGCTCCGGCTCGACCCCTCGATCCGGCTGCCCGATCTGTCCGACAACCTCGAGGCCCGTCTGCTGCTGCTGCAGCGGCGCCTCGCCGAGCGCTGCAAGTTCCTGCGCATCGAGAAGACGGGCCGCGGCCGCTTCAGGCTTTGCGTCGAGCGCCCCCTCCAGCTTGCGGACGTTCCTGCGGCCGGCGCAGCGTGACCGGCGCCGGCCGAGCAGCCGGCGGCGCCGATCTTCACGCGGCCAGTGCGAGCGCGAGCTTGCCCCATTCGGTGTCGCTGAGACGGGGCTTGATCGACGCCAGCATCCTCTCGAAGGCCGCCGGCGGAGCGCCGGCGCGGACACCTGCGAGCAGGATCGCCCGCTCGGACGGACTGCACGCCGACGCCATCCAGCCGATGAATGCGACCTTCTCCGTGAGCGGGATCGAGGCCACCAGCTCGCGCTCGATCCGCGCGAGCTCCGCGTCGGTGTAGCACGCCCACAGCACGGCATTGTTCTCGACCTCCTCGGCGTGCATGTGCACGAGGTCGTCGGCGGCGAAGAGCGCCAGGTCGGCGTAGAGCGTCTGCGTCGCTTCGCTGCGGGCGCTGCCGGAGGCCGCTTCGAGGGCCTGGATGTCGGCGTCGAGCCGGTCGAGCGCCCTCGCGTGCTCGACGTGATCGACGGCCGTGCGCCGCGAAGAGCCCGGGCGCCGCGCTTCCATCGCCGGGTGGATGAATTGGTCCTCCTTCGCCGCGTGCAGGCGGTACAACGTGCCCAGCAGGCGCACGCGCGTCGACAGGTGCGCTATCTCGCCATCGTCGTCGGGGTCGGTGCGACCGGAGGCGAGTAGGGCGTCGGCGAGGCAGGCGCGCAAGGCCTTGTGCACGATCGCGTAGAGGTTCGGCCTCCTGGCAACGGCGGGCGCGGCGCGGGCCTGATCCGTCGGGGTCGTGCCACGAGCTGCTGCGCGAAGGGGCGCGGATTCCATGAGTGCACTCTCCATTGAGGTTGGGTGTTGGCTGGCGACCGTCGGGTTGGGGTCGACCGTTGGGAGAGGCTAGCGAATCCGTCCGATCGGCGTTGCTAAATATTGGCTCATCCAATCCTAAGAATTCCTTAACCCGAGCGCGGGCGCGCCCAAGCGAGCTCGAACGCGAGCGTAGGACGGACGATCACGCCACGGGAAGCGCGTCGCCGACAGAAGCGGCGGCCGCGATTACCTACATTGCCGAAGGGCGCGGGGCCGTCGCGACGGGCGACGCGCGCACGCGCTCGCCGGAGCCGTTGCGATGTCCAGCGAAATCGCCGACCCTCCCGCCGATGCGCTTCGCCTCGTGCACGTCTCCGACGCGATGCCGGGCATCCGGCGCGTCCGTCGCGACGGCCGCTTCTCCTACCGCGGCCCCGACGGGAAGCCGCTGCGCGATCGCGCGACGCTCGAGCGCATCGCACGGCTCGCGATTCCTCCGGCCTACGAAGACGTCTGGATCTGCGTCGACGCGCAAGGCCACTTGCAGGCGACCGGCCGCGACGCGCGGGGGCGCAAGCAGTACCGCTATCACGCGATGTGGCGGCAGATGCGCGACGGCCAGAAATTCCGGCGTATGCCCGATTTCGCCGACGCGCTGCCGCGACTGCGGCGACGACTCCGCGCGGATCTCGCGCGTCCCGGCCTGCCGCGCGAGAAGGTGCTCGCGGTCGTCGTGAGCCTCCTCGACGCGACGCACGCCCGCATCGGCAACGCGGAGTACGCGCGCGAGAACGGCAGCTACGGCCTCGCGACGCTTCGCAGCCGGCACGTGCAGCTCGTGCCGGACGGGAGGCTCGTGCTCCGCTTCCGCGGCAAGGGCGGCGTGCCGCACGCGGTCGCGGTCGACGACAAGCGCCTCGCGCGTCTGGTTCGCCACTGCCACGAGCTTCCGGGACAGCCGCTGTTCCAGTACGTCGACGAGGCGGGCGAGCTGCACCCCGTGGACTCGGGCCAGGTCAACCAGTACGTCAAGGACGCGATGGGCGAGGATTTCACCGCGAAGGACTTCCGCACGTGGGCGGCGACGCTCCGCGCCGTCGCTCTCATGCGCGCGACGGCGCTGCCCGAGCCTCCGAGCGAGCGAGCCTGCAAGAGCTGCATCGCCGACGCCATCCGGACCATCGCCGCCGAGCTCCGCAACACGCCGGCGGTGTGTCGCAAGTCCTATGTCAACCCGCTGGTTTTCGACGCGTGGCGCAGCGGTGCGCTCCACCGCGCGCTCGGCGACGGCGCGCTGCCCGGGCAGCGCAAGGCGGAACGGCTCGCGGCGGCGTTCCTGCGGCGGGAGATGCGCCGGGCGGGCCGCGTCACCGTCGTCCGCGTGGCGCGGCCCGGCAGCGGGCCGCGGAGCGGTGGATCGATCGGGCGCCTCTCGGCCGCAGCAGGCAAAAAAAGGGCGGATGCAAGCATCCGCCCTAAGTAGAACCCGCGAGAGGGAGGGCGCGCGGGCTCGGACTGTCCCCGGGCGGGGACAGGGGGGACTCGGTAGCGTTACTTCCTGTACTTGGCCTTCGCGTCGGCGACGCAGGCGTCCTTCGCTGGGCCCGACAGCGAGTCGCATTTCTCGATCGCGACCTTGTAGTCGGCGTTCATCTTGTCTTCCCGCGCGTCCGCGCGGACCGCCGCGACCTTCTCGGT
Source organism: Casimicrobiaceae bacterium (assembly GCA_035635175.1). Taxonomy (GTDB): domain Bacteria; phylum Pseudomonadota; class Gammaproteobacteria; order Burkholderiales; family Casimicrobiaceae; genus CAIWHR01. The sequence goes on from DASQBO010000328.1 coordinate 4,349, forward strand.
GGTCTTCGCGTCGACCTTGGCCTTCGTCTCGGTGGCCTTGGCTTCCTTGACGCAGACGTCCTTGTCGTTGCCGCTCTTCGCGTCGCACTTCGCCTTCGCGACGTCGTAGTCGGCTTCGGCCGCCGCGATCCTCGCGTCGCGTCGCGCCTTGTCGGTGTTCTTGTACTGCGCCTCGGCGTCGGCCTTCGCCTTCTTCAGGTTGCCCTTCGCCTGGGCGACGCAGACGTCCTTCGCGTTGCCGGAGAGCGCGTCGCATTGCGCCTTCGCGGACTTGTACGCGGCGTTCGCGTTCTCCTTCGCCGCGGAGTACTCGCTCGAGGACATCGTATTGGCCAGGGCGAAGACGGGAACGGCGAGGCCGACGACGACGGCGCCTGCCAGCATTCTGTCGAGTGCGATTCTGTTCATGGGGGTTGCCTCCTTTCGGGGGTTCACGCCTGCGGCGGTGTGACGTCGGGTTTCCAGCTCTCGTGACGGTTCTCGAAGCTTCGGATCTGGCGCTCTGCCTCATCCTTGCCGATGCCGTACGCTTCTTGAACCTTGCCCGCGAGCTGGTCACGCTTGCCCGCGATCACGTCGAGCTGATCGTCGGTGAGGCGGCCCCACTGCTCCTTCACCTTGCCCTTGAATTGCTTCCAGTTGCCTTCGATCTGACTCCAGTTCATCGACTGCCTCCACGCGTTGGGAATTCGGGGCGTATCGCCCGTTGCCCCAAGCTTAGGAGCAGCCGCCGTGCCAGCGGAAAACAACCGTAACATCAACAGCTTGCATTAATTAGCCCCGATGACCGATGCAGAAAGTCCTGCTCGGACGGGCAGTTATTGCAAGGAGGCTCGCGCAGGCCGCGAGCGCGCCTCGGTCAGCTGTCCAGGGGGAGGGTCAGCACCAGCGCGAAACCGGTCGGACCGTGCGTCACGACGAGGCGGCCGCCGAGCGACGCGGCGGCGCGCTGCAGGAAATCCGTTTCCTCGCGCTCGCGCGGCGACAGCCGCAGCGGAACATCGGGCGGGTCGAGCAGCGCGAGAAGGCGCAGCGAGGCATCGTCCTCGTTGCCGGAAAACACGAGCGTGATCTCGCCGCTGCGCTTGCGCCGCGCGATGGCCTCGAGTCCCCACTCGGCGACGCGGTCGACGACGAACGCCTTCTCGCGTCCGGAAATCGCCACCGACCGGTCGAGCGTCGGCTCGACGGTCAGCCCGCCCGGTTGCGAGTACGCTCGCGCGAGGAGGGCGAGGCCGTCGACCACGGTGGAGGCGCCGGGCCGGGGCTCGCCGTGCGGCGCGAGCGCGGTGCGCTCGATGGCCTCGATCGACGAGCGGAGGCTCTCGACGGCCGCAGGATCGTCGCGCGCCGCCGCCACGGCCGCGAGGCGCGCGCGCGCGACGGCATCGTCGAGCAGCATCGCGATCCGCGCGTTCGATGCGGCGGGCGACTCGCCGCCCAGGTCGACCGACGCGGCGGCATCGACGCGGGGAGCGGGCGGGATGAACGAACTCAGCCTGCGCGCGGCGACGAACAGGAGCCCCACGAGGAGCACGCTGAGCCCGGCAAGGGCGAACTGGAGGATCTGGGCCGAGCTCAGGGCCGCGGTCAGCGCGCGGCCGTCGTGCGCGAGATCGTCCCGCTCGCGGGACTCGAGATTGGCGATGATCACGCGGATCGCCTCGACGCTGTCGCGATACGCGGCGGGCGCTTCCGGCGCTTCGCTCGCCGGCGCCGAGCGCAGGTGCTCGATCGCCGCGTCCGCGAGCGCCGTCGTGCGCGCGATCAGCGGGACGAGACGCTCGACCAGCGCGAGCTCCGACGGCGAATCGCGCATCCGGTCGCGCAGACGCGTGAGCTGGGTCGGAACGGTGCGGCGCGCGCGCTCGAAGAGATCGAGGTTCTCGCTCGCACCGTTCCGCGCGTAGCCCTGCGCCGAGGTGACGATGTCGTTGAGCGTGCTCGCCAGCGACTGCAGCTCCTGCACCGTCGCCGCCGATTCCGCTCGCGACTCCGCGAGGCGCTCGATCGTGTCGAGCTGCCCGAGGCCGACCCAGAGCGAGCCGGCGGCGAACACGACGACCAGCACCAGCAGGACGTACGTCGGCAGCAGCGGCGGGATTCGAGGGCGCATGGCAGCGGCCCGGCGCGTGCGCCCGGGGCGCCTCAGTTCGACTTGAGGCGGACCCGCATGACCTTGCGGTCGTAATCCGCCTCGGTGTCCATCGTGATCTCGACACCGCCGGCGGCGTAGACGCGCCCCCCGCCCCGTCGGCACAGGTTCCGTTCGTACTGGCAGGGCCCCATTTCGGGATGGCGCCGGCAGAGCGCGGCGACCTTCGGCGCGAATTCGATCGTCGTGACCGAAGACTCGCCGGTCGCGCTCTTCACGCAGACGTATTGAGCATCGGGAGGCACGGTGACGGCTTGCGCCGCCGCGGCGGTGGACCGGGTCGACGGCACCACGGCACCCGCGGGCGGCGACTCGGGCGCTTGCTTGCGCACGACCGCCGTGCTCTGCGCACGGCCGGGCGTCGGCGGTGACGTGCCGGGCGCGCTGCATCCGGCGATGCCGGCGAGCGCAGCGGCGGCCACGAGAGTCGGGGCGAGCTTCATCCGCACGCTATCGTACTCCAGTCCGCGCGCCGGCAGCGCGTCGCGGCGAGGCGCAACGTCCGGCCGCGAGGGCGCGTGGTCAAAAGTCTCCACGCTCGACATGACGTTTGCGGCGGCGCGCACCGCCGACCCGTGCCCCGTTCCGGCTGTAGGAATTCTTCCGAGTCGTGCGTAGGACGCCGCCGACTTTCGCGCCGTGCCGCCTGCCGTGGCACAGCGGTTGCTCGATCGACACAGGAGCCACCCTCGTGAAGGAGAGCATCATGACGCAACGGCAATGGATGGTCCTGGTGGCGTGCGCGGGACTGGCGTTCGGGCTGGCGGGTTGCGACCAGCGGAACCGGAGCGAAACGACCGGGCAGAAGCTCGATCGCGCGACGCAGGACGTCGCGGCGTCCACGAAGGACGCGGCGGCGAAGACCGCAGCCGCGCTCGACGACGGCGCCATCACGGCGAAGGTCAAGGCCGCGATCTTCGCGGAGCCGGGCCTCAAGTCGCTGCAGATCGAGGTCGAGACGCACGACGCGGTCGTCACGCTGAGCGGCAGCGTCGACACGCCCGATCTCCGCGACCGCGCGGTGAAGATCGCGGGCTCGCTCAACGGCGTGCGGCAGGTCGTCGACAAGCTCGTCGTCAAGGCGTGACCGGCGGAGCCGACGGCGCCGGTAAGAACTGCCGGCGCCGGCGGCAAACTTTTCCCGTGCGAGCGTGGCGCGTCGTGCCGCGGCGACACACGGGGCGGAGCCCCTGATGGAAACTCCCGCGAGCATCGTGCGTCATCCACTGCACCCGATGCTGGTGTGCGTTCCGCTGGGACTCTGGCTCTTCTCGCTCGTGAGCGACGTCATCGTCTACTTCTCCGATGTCCAGGAGATCGAGATCCTTTGGTTCACCCTCGGCTACTACACGCTCGCGGGGGGCCTCGCCGGCGCGCTCGCCGCGGCGGTGCCGGGCCTGGTCGACTACCGCTCGCTGTCGCAGCCGCGACACCGAGCGCTCGCGACGCGGCATCTCGCGCTCAACCTCGTCGTCATCTCGCTCTACGCGATCAACCTTTGGCTGCGCAGTATCGACCCCCCGGCTTTCGAGCTCGCGATGGGCCTGTCGATCGTGGGGATGGGTCTTCTCGCCCTGTCGGCATGGATCGGCGGCGCGCTCGTGCACGTGCATGGTGTGGGCGTCGCGGGTCACGTCGATGTCGCGCGCGATGTTCCCGTGTCTGCGGGGCAGAGCGAGCCGTCGGCGACGAGACTGCGGCGCACATGAAGGCTGCAGGCGCGACTTGACGGCAATTGCTTCCAGAGCGGGAAACTTTTTCCCGCCTGCGCTCGGTTTCGCCGGCCAATCCGGCGGGGCGTTCCAGCGGGAACCGCGGAAATCGAGTATGGCACGCGGCTTGCTGACCATGGCGGTGCATGCGAGGCGACGCGATGTGCGGTCGCCGTGACCAAGACGTCTATCGATGAGGTGACACCATGATGGCGAAGATTCTACTGTTGATGGCGGCGCTGTCGCTGAGCTCCATGGCACTGACCGGCTGCAACACGGTGCAGGGCGCGGGCCAGGACATCTCGAAGGCCGGTCAGAAGGTCCAGCAGGAAGCGCAGGAGCACAAACGCTACTGATCGTCTGCTCGGATCGCGGCGCTTCCGATCCCGGGCGCACGGCGCGCCCGTGGACGGATGTCGATCGTTCCGAATGCCTGGACGTACGTTGGACGTGGCCCCACTGATGCCGCGGACGACGGCCACGGCGCCCCGCGCATGGGGCGCGGTCGCCGCGCTCGCGCTCGTCCTTTCGGCCTGCGCCTCGCTTCCTCCGGTCTTCGACGGACCGAAGACCGAGAGCACGGCGCTCTCGCAGCCGGAGAAGACTGCGCTCGGCCGCGAGGTTCAGGCGCAGGCGCGGACACACGCGGGGCTGTCCGGCTTCCGGCTGATCGTCGACGGGACCGACAGCTTCATGCTGCGGA
>DASQBO010000329.1:0-8073 GCA_035635175.1 Casimicrobiaceae bacterium
CGTGTCGATCCGGACGTCCGCCGGGTTGATCGTGATGTCGGCGATCGGATCGGCCTCGGGCAGCACGGCCACCGTGCACGCGGACGTGTGGATCCGTCCCTGCGCCTCCGTCTCCGGCACGCGCTGCACGCGGTGGCCGCCCGACTCGAACTTGAGCTTCGAGTAGGCGCCGGCGCCGACGATGCGCGCGATCACCTCCTTGTAGCCGCCGAGCTCGGCGGGCGACGCGGACACGATCTCGACCCGCCAGCGGCTGCGCTCGGCATAGCGCGCGTACATGCGGAAGAGATCGCCAGCGAACAGCGCCGATTCGTCGCCGCCCGTGCCGGCACGGATCTCGAGGAAGACGTTGCGCTCGTCGTTCGGATCCTTCGGCAGGAGCATCCGCTGCAGCTCGGCCGCGAGCGCCGTCATCCTTTCCTGCGCCGCCGCGCGCTCCTCGTCGGCGAAGTCGCGCATCGAGGGATCCTGCGCGAGCTCGTCGGCCGCGGCGGCGTCGTGCTCCGCGGCCGTGTAGTCGCGGAAGCGCGCGACGACGGGCGCGATTTCCGCGTGCTCCTTCGTGAGCGCGCGGTAGCGGTCGAGGTCCCGCGCCGCGTCGGGCGCGGCCAGCGTCGCGTCGAGCTCGGAAAGACGCAGCGCGAGCTGGTCGAGCTTCGTGTGGAGGGATTGCTTCATCACGTTGCGATTCGGGCGCGGAAAGGAGCGGACAGCCAGGGGGCACGCGTCATTGCGGCGAAGGCGGGAATCCGGTGTCGTTCGGACGGACGACACGGGGTCCCCGCCTGCGCGGGGACGACGACGCGACAGCTAATGCCCGTTGTCGGGCAGGCGGTAGATCCGCTCGAACAGCGCGACGAGCTCGGCACGCTCGGCGTCGCCGGCCTGGTTCAGCGCCTGCGTGGGCGCGTGCAGGAACTTGTTGGTGAGCCCGCGCGCGAGCGCTTCCAGCACCTGCTCGGGCGGCGTGCCGTTGAGTAGCAGGCGCCGCGCACGCTCGAGCTCGGCCGCGCGCAGCTGGTCGTGATGGCCGTGCAGCGCCGTGATCGTGGGGACCACGGCCCGGCCCTCGAGCCAGCGCAGGAAGCTCTCGGCCTGCGTCGCGATCATCGCCTCGGCCTGCGCGACCGCTTCCTTGCGGATCTGCAGGTTGCCCTTCACGATGTTCGAGAGGTCGTCGACGCTGTAGAGGAACACGTCGTCGAGGTCCGCCGCCTCGGGCTCGACGTCGCGCGGCACCGCGAGGTCGACGATGAACACCGGCGCGTGGCGGCGCGCCTTGACCACGCGCTCGAGCAGACCCTTGCCGAGGATCGGCAGCGTGCTCGCCGTGCAGGTCACGATGATGTCGAACTCGGGCAGCCGGTCGGGCATCTCGTTCAGCGCGATCGCTTCGCCGGAGAAGCGCTGGGCGAGCTCGCGGCCGCGCTCGATCGTCCGGTTCGCGATGGTGATCGATTTCGGCTTGCGCGCGGCGAAGTGCGTCGCCGTGAGGTCGATCATCTCGCCCGCGCCGATGAACAGCAGGCGCTGCTCGCCGATCGACGGGAAGATGCGCTCGGCGAGCTTGACCGACGCCGCCGCCATCGAGATCGACGCGCTGCCGATGTCGGTCTGGCTGCGCACGTCCTTCGCGACCGCGAACGTGCGCTGGAAGAGCCGGTTCAGCACGAGCCCGAGCGTGCCCGCCGATTCCGCGTGACGGACGGCCTGCTTCATCTGGCCCAGGATCTGCGGCTCGCCCAGCACCATCGAGTCGAGGCCCGACGCGACGCGGAACGCGTGCGTGACCGCCTTCTCGCGCGGCAGCGTGTAGATGTAGGGCGCGAGGGAATCCCGCGGCACCCGGTGGAATTCCTCGAGCCACTGCACGACCGGCTGCGGCTCGGGGCTGTGGACGTAGAGCTCGGTCCGATTGCAGGTCGAGAGGATCGCCGCCTCCTTGACCTTCGGCCGGCCGAGGAGGTCGCGTAGGGCGGGACCGAGCGCCTCCGGGGCGAACGCCACCTGTTCGCGCACGTCGAGCGGCGCGGTCGCGTGGTTGAGGCCGAGGGCGTAGAGCGACATGGTCAGGGTTCCCGCTGCCGGATTTTAGCCTACGCCACGAGGACAGGCAGGGCAAGACATTGATTTCGGTCAGAAAAGCGGGGATCGACCGGCGGTCGAGCCGCCGCGTTGGAACCGGTGGCCCGCGGCGCCCCACTTATTCCGTTGTGAATCAACCGCGAAGGCGCCTGCCCCACGTGCCGGGTTGCCTTCGTGCCCCCGCGCCAATGGGCCGGCGAGCCGTTCGCGCGCGGCCTCCGCACGGCCTGACCAAACGTTGCGCCGCGCCGTCGGCCGCCTACGGCCTCGGCCTCCGCGCTACCTCGATCCATCGCTGGGCCGTGTTGTCGGCCTCGCTGCGTCGGCTCGCCTCAGTCGCATCCCCACTTCGTGGGGCCCCTGCTCCTTGGCTCGCGCCGCTACTCGCGCTTGCTCGCTCCCCCTCGGCGCTTCGCGGCCAGGGGAACGCGCGACCAGCAAGCAGGGGCCCCAGCTTGCTTGGGGATGCGAGCGACCGGGAGCGCGTTCGAAGGCCGACCCCGTCGGCGTGACGATCAGCCCCGTCCGTGCGGAGGCCGAACCGGCGAGCCGCTCGCGCCGCTACGCCTTGATGAACTCCTCCCTGCCGCCGAGCCAGCGGGCGAGGTGCGCGGCGGCGGCCGCCGGCTCCTTCTCCAGGAGCTGCTCCGCGTCGTCGCGCGCCTGCTCGATCAGCGCGACATCGTGCTCGAGGTCGGCGAAGCGCAGCAGCGGCACGCCCGATTGCCGGGCGCCGAGGAACTCGCCGGGACCGCGGATCACGAGGTCGGCCCGCGCGATCTCGAAGCCGTCGTTCGTCTCGTAGATCACCTTGAGCCGCGCCTTCGCGGTGTCGGTCAGGGGTTCCTCGAACAGCAGGTAGCAGGTGCTCTCCGCCGCGCCGCGGCCGACGCGCCCGCGGAGCTGGTGCAGCTGGGAGAGCCCGAAACGCTCCGCGTGCTCGATCGCCATCAGCGACGCGTTCGGGACGTCGACGCCGACCTCGATCACCGTCGTCGCGACGAGGACGGCGATCTCGCCGGCGACGAAGCGGTCCATCACCGCCGACTTCTCCTCGGCTTTCATCCGTCCGTGCAAGAGGCCCACGGCGAGCCCCGGGAGCGCCGCGGTCAGCTCCGCGTGCAGCGCGACCGCCGTCTGCAGCTCGAGCTTTTCCGACTCCTCGATCAGCGGACAGACCCAGTAGGCCTGCCGCCCCTGCCGGCAGGCGGCGCCGATCCGCTCGACGATTTCCGGACGCCGCTTGTTGTTGACGAGGTGCGTCGTGACGGGCGAGCGCCCCGGCGGCATCTCGTCGAGCAGCGAGACGTCGAGGTCCGCGTAGAACGTCATCGCGAGCGTGCGCGGGATCGGCGTCGCGCTCATCATCAGCTGGTGCGCTTCGCCCAGCGCCTTGCCGCGCAGCCGCAGCCGCTGCGCGACGCCGAAGCGGTGCTGCTCGTCGACGATCGCGAGCCCGAGCTTCGGCAGCGCCACCTCCTCCTCGAACAGCGCGTGCGTGCCGATCGCGAGCATCGCCCGGCCGCTGCCGATCGCCTCGAGCGCCTTGCGCCGCGCCTTCGCGGGGAGCCCGCCCGTCAGCCACGCGATCTCGACCGGGATGTCCGCGAGCCAGTGCGCGAGCTTGCGGTAGTGCTGCTCCGCGAGGATTTCGGTGGGCGCCATCAGCGCGACCTGCCGGCCGCTCTCGATCGCCTGCAGTGCCGCCAGCGCGGCGACGATCGTCTTGCCGCTCCCGACGTCGCCCTGCAGGAGCCGCTGCATCGGCGTCGAGCGCTTGAGGTCGTGCGCGATCTCGCGCCACACGCGCTCCTGCGCGCGCGTGAGCTTGAACGGAACGCGCGCGAGCAGCGCGTCGGTCAGCGCGCGCGTCCCGGTGAGGACCGGCGCACGCTTCGCCGCCCGCGCCTTGCGGTGCGCCTTCATCGACAGCTGCTGGGCGAGGAGCTCGTCGTACTTGAGCCGCGTCCACGCCGGATGCGTGCGCGCATCGAGGGCGCGCTGCGTGAGCGGCGAGAGCCGCGGCGGCGGGGTGTGCAGGAAATGCAGCGCGTCGGCATACTTCCACAGGTGCCGTCGCGCCACGAGCTTTTCGGGCAGCGTCTCGGCGAGCGCGCCCGGGTGCGTCGCGATCGCGCGCGCGACGACCTTGCGCAGAACGTCCTGCGAGAGTCCCGCCGTGGTCGGGTAGACCGGCGTCAGGCGGTCGGGCAGCAGCGTCCCAGTCGTGACGACCGAGAACTGCGGATGGACGATCTCGCGGCCGAGGTGTCCGCTCCGCACCTCGCCGAAGACGCGGACGCGCCGGCCGGGCGCAAGCGTCTTCTGCTGGCTCGGATAGAAGTGGAAGAAGCGCAGCACGAGCTGCGCGCGGCCGCCGAAGTCGTCGCCGCCGTCCTCGAGCACCGAAACGAGCTGTCGCCGCGGCCGGTACTGGATCTCGGTGCGCACGACCGTGCCCTCGGCCTGCTGCTCGGAACCCGGCGCGAGCTCCGCGAGCGGCACGAGCCGCGTGTGGTCCTCGTAGCGCAGAGGCAGGTGCAGCACGAGGTCTTCCTCGCGTGCGATCCCGAGTCGCGCGAGCTTGTCGGCGAGCGCGGCGCCAGGCTTCGCGCGCTCGCCGCTCGCCGGCTCCGAGCTAGGGAGCCTCTGCACAGGTATTCGCGATGGCGACGGGGATGCTTCGGGATGGGACGCGCGAAGCGAGCCGAAGCGAATGGTCGACCCCCTTCGCGAGGCTCGCGACAAAGCGGCCCGCCCGAAGCGCTCCGTCCCTTCGGGCTGCTGCCCAATGCGGCGTCTGCGACGCCGCGCTCCTCGGCATCGTAGGCCGGGCCACGACCTTCGTTGCGCGTCTTGCATCCATCCGCATTGGGCCCTGCAGCGCCATCGTGAATACTTGTGCAGGGGTTCCCTATGCATCCCCCAGCACGAGGACGGCGTCGACCTCGATGCGCGCGCCGCGCGGCAGGCCCGCGACCTGGTACGTGGCGCGCGCGGGATACGGCGGCGCGAAGTGGCTCGCCATGATCTCGTTCACCTTGGCGAAATCGCCGAGATCGACGAGCAGGATCGACAGCTTCGCGATCTGGCCCATGCGGCCACCCGCCGCTTCCACGACGGCGCGCAGGTTGGCGAACACGCGGTGCGCCTGCGCCTCGGTGCCGTCGACCAGTTGCCCGGTCGCGGGATCGAGACCGATCTGCCCCGAGAGGTAGACCGTGTCTCCGGCGCGCACCGCCTGCGAGTACGGACCGATCGCCTTCGGCGCGCCCGCGGTTTCGACGACGGTCAGTCCCATGCTCGCGTCCTCCGGTTGACGAAGGCCGAGTGTAGCAAGACCCCGGGCGTGCGCTCAGTGCTCGACCTCGTGCCCCGCGGCGATCCACGCGTCGATGCCGCCCAGGAGCGGTCGCACGCGCCGGAAGCCGTGCTGTACGAGCGCCTGCGCGACCTTCACCGCGGTCGCCTCGTTCGGGCACGCGCAGTAGACGACGACCTCGCTCCGGGGCTCGATCGCGAGGAGCTCGACGCGAAGGTTCGTCGCATCGACGGTGATCGCGCCCGGGATGCGGCCGGTGACGGATTGGGAGAGCTTCGAGCGGACGTCGATGACGGTCGTCGGCTCGCCGGAGGACAGGAGCGCCCGGAGCTCGGCAACGGTGAGGCGGTCCATCCGCAGCTGGCGGATGAAGCGCTGGCGCTGGACCCACTTCACGAGCACGAACGCGACGAACGCCGCGACGAGCAGCAGGAGGCCTACGCGGCCGAGCTCCTCGAGCACCGCGATCACCTCGCCCACCGCGTCGCGGAAGACGAAGCCGAGCGCGATCGCGACGCCCGACCAGAGCGCAGCGCCGATCGCGTCGAACAGCACGAACCGCCACGGGGCAATGCGCACGACGCCCGCCATCGCGGTCGCGACGGACGCGAAGCCCGGGACGAACTTGGCGAACATGAGCGAAGGCGCGCCGAAGCGCTCGAAGATCGACTCGGTCTGCCGGACGCAGGAATCGGGCGACAGCGACACGCGGCACAGCGTCTTCAGCACGCCGCCGCCGAGACGGCGGCCCGCGACGTACCACGCGAAGTTGCCGATCGCGGACGCGGCGACCGCCGTGCCGAGAAGCCCCGCGAGCGTATACGGACTGCGCGCCGCGAGCGCGCCGGTGATGATCAGCGTCGGCCACGCGGGCACGGGCAGTCCCGCCTGCAGCAGCAGCACGTTGACGAACACGAACGCGAGTCCGTAGTGCTGGACCAGCTCGATCAGGGAGCTCATGGCGGCGGAAAGGAGGACCGGGTCACGTAGATGGCGCCGTCCGGCCGGAACTCCACCCCCGTTCGTCGCATGGCCGGCAGTTTACGGGAGGGGCCCCGGACGGCTATAATTCCGCCCCTCCGGGGACGTAGCTCAGCTGGGAGAGCGTCGCGTTCGCAATGCGAAGGTCGGGAGTTCGATCCTCCTCGTCTCCACCAGAATCCATCTAACCCGCTGATGCCGCAGCGGGTTTTTTGTTGCCGCCGATGGAAGCCCCTCTCCGCCGCAGCGCAGGCTCCGCCATGACCCCGATCGACCCCAACCCCCTGCTCGAGCCGTGGACTGCGCCGTACGGGCTTCCTCCGTTCGAGGCGATCCGGCCCGAGCACTTCGTCCCCGCCTTCGATCGGGCGCTGCGCTCGCACCTCGCCGAAATCGGCGCGATCGCGACCCGCCAGCGCCCCCCGAGCTTCGAGAACACGCTCGCGGCGTTCGATCGTAGCGGACGCGAGCTCGACCGCATCGAGAAGCTGTTCCACAACCTCGCCGCCTCCGAGACGTCGCCGGAGCTGCAGGCGGTCGAGCGCGAGATGGCGCCCCGTCTCGCCGCCCACCACAGCGCCATCTATCTCGACGCGCCGCTCTTCGCGCGCATCGACGATCTTCACCGTCGCCAGGACGAGCTCGACCTGACCTCCGAGCAGCTGCGCCTCCTCCAGCGCGTGCACTTCGACTTCGAGCGCGCCGGCGCGCGGCTCGACGAGACGGCCAAGGCGCGCCGCGCCGCGATCGTCGAGCGGCTCGCCGCTCTCTCGACGCGGTTCGGCCAGAACGTGCTGGCCGACGAGGCGAGCTACCGCCTGCCGCTCCGGGGCGAGCGGGATCTCGCGGGCCTGCCCGAGGACGTGCGCGCCGCGGCGCGCGCCGCCGCCCGGCAGCGCGGCGACGAGGCCGACGCGATCGTCACGCTGTCGCGCTCGCTGATCGTGCCGTTCCTCACCTTCTCCGAGCGCCGCGATCTGCGCGAGGAGGCGTTCCGCGCGTGGATCCGTCGCGGCGAGAACGACGGCGAGCACGACAACCGTCCGCTCGCCCGCGAGATGCTCGCATTGCGCACCGAGCTCGCGCGCCTGCACGGCTACCGCAGCTACGCCGACTATGCGCTGGTCGACCGGATGGCGGGCACGCCGGCGGCGGTCGAGCGGCTGCTCGCGCAGGTGTGGGAGCCGGCCAAGGCTCGCGCCGCACGCGAATGCGACGCGCTGCGGGCCACGGCGCTGGCCCACGGCGAGACGCACCCGATCGAGCCGTGGGACTGGCGCTTCTACGCCGAAAAGGTGCGCAAGGCGCACTACGGCCTCGACGGCGCCGCGCTGAAGCCGTATTTCGCCCTCGACCGCATGCTGGACGCGGCCTTCGACACGGCGCATCGCCTGTTCGGCATCCGCTTCGTCGCACGGCCCGACCTCCGCGCCTATCATCCGGACGTCCGCGTCTTCGAAGTGCGCGACCGCGACGATCGCGTCAGCGGCGTCTTCCTGTCCGACAACTTTGCGCGGCCGACGAAGCGCGGCGGCGCCTGGATGAGCGCCTACCGGAACCAGTCGCGGATCGACGGCGGGACGCTGCCCATCATCGTCAACAACAACAACTTCGCGAAGGCCGCGCCCGGGGCGCCGACGCTCCTCTCCGCGGACGACGCGCGCACGCTGTTCCACGAGTTCGGT
>DASQBO010000330.1:0-4986 GCA_035635175.1 Casimicrobiaceae bacterium
AGACGCTCACGGCCGAAACGAGCGCCCAGAAGAACTTCTCCTGGCCGCGGCCGAACGGATGGACGTGGTCGGGTCCGGCGCGGCCGCGTACCTCGCCGACCTTGAGCAGCACCTGGTTGCCGACGTCGGCGAGCGAGTGGACCGTCTCCGCGAAGAGCGTCGGCGACCCGGTGACGAACCAGCCGAAGCCCTTCGACAGCGCGATCGTCGCGTTGGTCGCGATCGACAGCGACACCGAGGCGGACATCGCCTACGGCCGGAGGTTGACCCAGCCCTCGCGCTGCCGCGTGATGATGTGCTCGACGCCGGCGCGAACGTAGACGAGGCCCGGCGCCATGTCGTCGCGCGCGAGCTTCTGCCGCGCCATCGAGTTCTCGCACGCATAGACCTTGGCGCCCTGCGCCTTCTGCGCGTCGACGAGCCGCGAAGCGACCGGCGCGTCGAGCTTCAGCATGTTGATGCCCTGCCCGAACGCGACGATCTCGATGTCGGTGCCGGGTCCGTACGCTTCGCGCAGGTTGCCGACGACGTTGAGCGCCTGGTTCCACGTCGTCGGATTGCCGTCGCTCACCTGGATCACGATCTTCTCGGCGAGCGCCTGCGGCGCGAGGGCGACGAGCGTCACGGCAAGAATGAAGCGGAGGCGATCTAGCATTCGGCAGCTCCTCGTTCAGTTGCGAATCTGGCCCGTGCCGAGCACGATCCACTTGCAGCTCGTGAGCCCTTCGAGGCCGACCGGCCCCCGTGCGTGCAGCTTGTTGGTCGAGATGCCGATCTCGGCGCCGAGCCCGTACTCGAAGCCGTCCGCGAAGCGGGTCGACGCGTTGACCATCACCGAGCTCGAATCGACTTCGCGCAGGAAGCGCATCGCCGCAGCGTGGTCGTTGGTGACGATCGCATCGGTGTGCTGCGAGCCGTACTTCGCGATGTGCGCGATCGCCGCGTCGAGGTCGTCGACGACGCGCACCGAGAGGATCGGCGCGAGATACTCGGTGTACCAATCGTTTTCCGTCGCCGCCTTCATCGCCGGGATCAGCGCTTGGGCACGCTCGCAGCCGCGGAGCTCGACGCCCTTCTCCGCGTAGATTGCCGCGAGCGGCGGCAGGACGGCCGCGGCGATGCCGGCGTGGACGAGCAGCGTCTCCATCGTGTTGCACGGCGAGTAGCGCTGCGTCTTCGCGTTGTCGGCGATGCTGATGGCCATCGCGGGGTCGGCGGCCGCGTCGACGTAGACGTGGCAGACGCCGTCGAGATGGCGGAGCACGGGAACCTTCGCCTCCTTCGAGATGCGTTCGGTCAGGCTCTTGCCGCCTCGCGGCACGATCACGTCGACGTGCCTGTCGTCGGCGATGAGCATCCCGACCGCCTCGCGGTCGGTCGTCGCCACGACCTGCGCCGCGGATTCCGGCAGACCCGCCGCGCGCAGCCCCTCGTGCACGCACGCGACGATCGCCTGGTTGCTGGCAAGGGCCTCGGAGCCGCCGCGCAGGATCGTAGCGTTGCCCGCCTTGAGGCACAGCGCCGCGGCGTCGGCGGTGACGTTGGGCCGCGACTCGTAGACGATGCCGACGACCCCGAGGGGAACGCGCATGTGTCCGACCTGGATGCCGGACGGGCGGTAACGGAGCTCGGTGATCTCGCCGACGGGATCGCGCAGCGCGACGACCTCGACCACGCCCGCCGCCATCGCCTCGATCGCGGCGGGTGTGAGCGTCAGCCGGTCGACGAACGCGGCGTCGTGCCCGGCAGCCTTCGCGGCGGCGACGTCGGCGGCGTTGGCGGCGACGAGCTTGGGCGAATCGCGACGGATCGCCGCGGCCATCGCTTCGAGCGCGGCGTTCCTGGTTCGCGTGTCCGCGCGCGCAACGTGGCGGGCCGCGGCGCGCGCGGCGGCGCCGACGCCGTCCATGTACGCCTTGAGGTCGGCGAAGGTGCCGAGGCCGGGAACGACGATGTGGCCCATTCGCCCATTGTAGCGCCGTTGGCGGCGCCGAGCCCGACTAAGGCTGCGCGACGAAGCGGTAGCCGACGCCGGTTTCGGTCACGAGATGTCGCGGCCGCGCGGGATCCGCCTCGAGCTTCGCGCGAAGGTGCGCCATGTAGATGCGGAGATAGTGGCTGTGCTCGACGTGGGAGGGCCCCCAGACCTCGCGCAAGAGCATCCTGTGCGTGAGCACCTTGCCCGGATGCGCGACGAGCTGCGCGAGCAGCCGGAACTCGACCGGCGTCAGGTGCACGGCCGCGCCGCCGCGCGTGACGCTGCGGTTCGCGAGGTCCACGGCGATGTTTCCGAACTCGACGATCGGCGAATCGCTTCCTGCGGCGCGCGCGCCGCGGCGGAGCATCGCGCGGAGGCGCGCGGTCAGCTCGGAGACGCCGAAGGGTTTCGTCAGGTAGTCGTCCGCCCCGGCGTCGAGCGCCTCGACCTTCGCCGACTCCTCGGCGCGCGCCGACAGCACGAGGATCGGCAAGGTCGAGAACGCGCGCACGTCGCGAATGAACTCGACGCCGTCGCGGTCGGGCAGCCCGAGGTCGAGGATCGCCACGTCCGGCTTGCGCGTGCCGGCGTCGATGACGCCTCGCTCGACCGTTTCCGCTTCGCAGACGCGATAGCCCTCGTCCTCGAGCGCGGCACGGACGAAGCGCCGAATCTCGCGATCGTCCTCGACGATCAGGACCTGCGGGGCGCTGTCGGGCGGCATCGAGGGCTCAGGGCTCGGCGGGCGGCGGCGGAGGCGTCTCGTCGGCGGGAAGCGTGAACACGAAGCGCGCGCCGCCGCCCTCGCGGTTCTCGGCGCGGATCGTGCCGCGGTGGGCTTCGACGATCGCCCGGCAGATCGCGAGTCCGAGACCGACACCCGGTACTACGGACTCCGGGCTGCCCCGCGTGAATTTGTCGAAGATCGCACGTTCGCGCCCCGGCGGCAACCCGGGACCGCGGTCCTCGAGCGCCACCTCGATCGTGCCGTCCAGGGCTCGCGCCGCGACGCGGATCGGCGAGCCCGCCGGCGTGTACTTCGTCGCGTTCTCGAGGAGGTTCACGAGGACGCGCTCGATCAGCGCGCCGTCGCAGTTGACGAGCGGCAGGTCGGGTGGGAGCGCCACCTCGACCAGCCGGTCCGCGAGCGCCGGCTCGAGCGCCGCGAGCGAGCTGCCGACGAGCTCTTCGAGCGACTGCCAATCTCGGCGCACGTCGGTGCGGCCCGCTTCGAGCCGCGCCATTTCCAGCAGGTTGTCGACGAGCTGCGCCGTCCGCCGCGCCTGGTCGCGGATCGCGAGCGCCTTCGCCTCGCTTCCGGCCGGGCGCGGCTCGCGCGCAAGCTCCTGCGCGAGCGTCTCCGAGAGTCCGACGAGCGCGGTCAGCGGCGTCCGCAGGTCATGCGACAGCGCGGACAGAACGGAATTGCGCAGCCGCTCCGACTCCATGTCGACGAGTGTCCGCTGCGCGACCGTGACGAAGTGCACGCGCTCGAGCGCGATCGCGATCAGCGCGGCGCAGGTCTCGAGCAGCCGCCGCTGCTCGGGGATCATGAGCTGGCCCGCGTCCGCCGGCTCGAAGACCAGCGCGCCACGCGTGCGCACCGGCGCCTTGAGCGGCAGGTACAGCTTGCCGGCGGCCGGCAGCGTGTCGGTGCCGACACCCGCGGGCTCCGCGTGGTCGACGCACCACCGTGCGATCGCCATGTCGACCTCGAGCCTCGCGCCCTCCGCCGCGGCGGGCCGCAGCGTTTCGTCTTCTTCCAGCATGATGACGGCGGCCTTCCCGCGGCTCGCCGCGGCGACGTAGCGCTCGCCGATCTCGGCGACCTGCTCGGGGGCGAGCGCGGCCGAGAGCTCGCGCGCCATCTCGAACAGCCGGCGCGCGCGCTCCTCGCCCTGGGAGGCAAAGTGCGCCTGGTGGCCCAGGCGCGCGGTCAATTGCCCGACGACGAGGCCTACGATCAGCATGACGACGAACGTGAACACGTATTGCGCGTCCGTCACCGCGAAGGTGAACTGCGGCGGCACGAAGAAGAAGTCGAACGCGAGCACGTTGACGATCGCCGAGACGATTGCCGGACCGCGTCCAAACGCGAGCGCGCTGCCTACGACGGCGAGCAGAAACAGCATCACGATGTTCGAGAGCTCGAACCAATGCTGCAGCGGGAATGCGACGAGCGTCGTCGCAGCGGACAGCCCGACGGCCCCGCCGTAGCGGCGCCATCGATCGAACATGGGCTCGCCGGGCCCCGGTTCCGCCGACGGGGCTTCCTCGGCCGATTCGCGCCCGATCAGCACGACGTCGAGGTCGGGCGCCCGCGCGCAGGCGCGCCAGGCCTGGCCGTGTCGCCACTGCGCGAGGAAGCCGCGCCCCGGCACCACCCGTCCGAGCACCAGCCGGCCGAGGTTGTGCGTGCGCGCGTAGTCGACGAGCGCGGACGCGGGATCCGGCGCCGCGACGGTCGCCGTTTGCGCGCCGAGCTCCTGCGCGAGCTTGAGCGTGGCGAGGATCGCGCGCCGTCGCGAGGGGGACGCGCGCGCGAGCGCCGGCGTCTCGACGTAGACCGCGTGCCAGCTCGCGTCGAGCACCGCGGCGAGGCGGGCGGCCGCGCGCACGACCGACTCGTCGCCACGGTCGGGACCGACGCCGACCAGCAGCGCATCGCGAGTCTTCCAGACGGGCGCGCGCGCCACGTGCTCGACGCGGTAGGTCCGCATCTGTGTGTCGACCCGGTCCGCAGTGCGCCGCAGCGACAGCTCGCGCAGCGCGAGCAGGTTGCCTTTGCGGAAGAAGTTCTGGATCGCGCGCGCCGCCTGCTCCGGAAAGTAGACCTTGCCTTCCTTGAGCCGCTGCAGCAGGTCGTCGGGCGTCAGGTCGACCAGCACGACCTCGTCGGCGTCGTCGAACACGCGGTCGGGCAGCGTCTCGCGCACCTTGATGCCGGTGATGCCGCCGACGATGTCGTTCAGGCTCTCGAGGTGCTGGACGTTGACCGTCGTGTAGAC
>DASQBO010000331.1:0-1936 GCA_035635175.1 Casimicrobiaceae bacterium
AGGTACGTCGCGACCGCCTGCGCGTTGACCTGGCACAGGCGCGCGAGCAGGTCGGGGCGTGCGTACGCCATCTTGCGCACCGAGGCGAAGTCGGCGCTGCCGCCGCCTTCGATCATGTAGCAGGCGAGCGTGAACGGGCTCCCCGAGAACCCGATGAGCGGCACGCGGCCCTTGAGCGCACGCTTGATCTCGCGCACGGCGTCGAACACGTAGCCGAGCTGCGCGAGATCCGGCACCGCGAGCGCGCGAATCGACGCCTCGTCCGCCGTCGTGCGCGCGAAGCGCGGCCCTTCGCCTTCTGCGAACGAGAGCCCGAGTCCCATCGCGTCCGGAACGGTCAGGATGTCGGAGAACAGGATGGCGGCGTCGAGCGGAAAGCGGTCGAGCGGCTGCAGCGTCACCTCGGCCGCGAGCGAGGGCGTCTGCGCGAGCGCGAGGAAGCTGCCCGCCTTCGCCCGCGTCGCGTTGTATTCGGGCAGGTAGCGGCCCGCCTGGCGCATGAGCCAGACCGGCGTCCACGGCGTGGGCTCGCGGCGCAGCGCGCGCAGGAACGTGTCGTTGTCGAGCTTCGTCATCGGCGCAGCGTAGCATGCCAGCGGGGCCGCACGAGCCCGCGCGCCCTCAGCCCGCGGCGGCGAGCGTGCGCCCGGTCAGCCGCTCGAGGACCGCGAGCGGCGCGCGCTCCGGCGCGACGAGCGCGGACAGCGGCAGGTGGATCGTCTGCTCGAGCATGTATTGGCCGGACACGGCGGCGTGCATCACCTGGTCGGAGAAGCAGAGCCAGGTCGTTCCCGGCGCGAACGGCACGGTCTCCTGCGCGCAGCTTCGCTGGTAGGCGAGGTCCGCCTTCGCGCGGTCGTGGAGGCCGAGCATCAGATGGTCGTACTCGGTCCGCAAACCCTTCGTCGCGCGCACCGCGGCCAGCAGGTGCGCGCTGCCCGGGAGGGGGCGTCCGATCTGCGGCAGGAAGGTCTTCGCCATGGCCTCGAACGGCTCGCCGACGCGCCACACGCGGGGCTCGGTCGGATGTACGTTCGAGAACACGCGCAGAATGCGCTCGCCGCGGCTCGGCCGCGAGGGGAACGCATCGATGTGCAGGCGGGAATCGTCCTTGCGCCACGACACCGCGCGGCCGACCGCCGGCTGTGGCCGGTAGCTCGTGCGCGCGCGCTTGACCCACGGGGCATACCGCGGGCACAGCGCCGTCACCAGATCGGCGGCGCAGGCGGCAAAGCGCGCGATCATCGCCGCGAGATCGGAAAGGTCGGCGGCGCTGCCGCGGGCGCCCTTGATCGAGGCCCCCTCGAGGCTGATGTTCTTTGCCCGGCCGTCCGACCACCGCGGCGAGAGGAACCGCCGCTCGGCGGCCGACAGCGCGAATGCAAGCTTCGGCAGCACGAGGACGGCGCCCCCCTCGAGCTCCCGCGCGAGATCGCGCTGCGCGTCCGACCCGAGCACCGGGCGCCATTCGGCAATGGGCAGCGTGACCAGCGACGACATCCCTAGGCGCCTGGCGGATCTGCTTTCGCGCGCGCGAGGGCGACGTGTCCGGCGCAGCCCACGTTGCGAAGCCGAAGGCTCCCGCTCAGCGCGGAAGCTCGCTCGCGCCCATCAGGAATTCGTCGACGGCGCGTGCGCACTGCCGGCCCTCGCGGATCGCCCAGACGACGAGCGATTGGCCGCGGCGCATGTCACCGGCGGCGAAGACCTTCGGCACCGACGTCTTGTAGTCGTCGGTATTCGCCTTCACGTTCGTCCGCGCGTCGCGCTCGACGCCGAGCTGCGCGAGGAGGCTCGGTGCGGCGGGTCCGACGAAACCCATCGCGAGCAACACGAGATCGGCCTTGAGCTCGAACTCGCTGCCCGGCACCTCGACCATCCGCGTCTGGCCGTCCGGGCCCTTCTGCCACTCGACGCGCACGGCGACGAGCTTCTC
>DASQBO010000332.1:0-2818 GCA_035635175.1 Casimicrobiaceae bacterium
TGGCCGACGACGGCGCGCTGCCGCCGTCGAAGGTCGCGGACGCGATGAAGAAATACGGCCTCGATCCGGCAAAGCCGGCGCCGTGGACGGTGTAGCGCCATGAGCGCGCTCGAAGTGAAGGTTCCCGACATCGGCGACTTCACCGACGTCCCGGTCATCGAGGTCTTCGTCAAGGCCGGCGACAAGGTCGCGGCCGAGGACTCGCTCGTCACGCTCGAGTCCGACAAGGCGACGATGGACGTGCCCTCCCCCGCCGCGGGGACGGTGAAGGAGGTCCGCGTCAAGCTCGGCGACAAGGTGCGCGAGGGGACGCTGATCGCGGTGCTCGACACCGAGGGAGGTGCCGCGAAGCCGGCCGCGCCCGCGAAGGCGGAAGCGCCGAAGGCCGAACCGGCGCCCGCCGCGACGACGCCGCCTCCCGTTGCGCCGCCCGTCGCCGCGCCGGCACCGGTCGCCGCGGCGAAGGGGCCGTCTGCTCCGGCCACACCGGTCGACGCCGAACCGTTCAAGGCCGCGCACGCGTCGCCGTCGGTGCGCAAGTTCGCGCGCGAGCTCGGCGTCGATCTCGCGCGGGTCGAGGGCTCGGGACCGAAGGGTCGCATCCTGCAGGAGGACGTGCAGGGCTTCGTCAAGCAGGTGATGAGCGGCGCCGCGCCTGGCGCCGCCGGCGGCGTCACGGGCGGCGGCGAGCTCAATCTTCTGCCGTGGCCGAAGGTCGACTTCGCGAAGTTCGGCCCGTTCGAGACGCGGCCGCTCTCGCGCATCAAGAAGATCTCGGGCGCGAATCTCGCCCGCAACTGGGTGATGATCCCGCACGTCACGCAGTTCGACGAGGCGGACGTCACCGACCTCGAGGCGTTCCGCGTCGCGCAGAACAAGGAGAACGAGAAGGCCGGCATCAAGCTCACGATGCTCGCGTTCCTCATCAAGGCCTCGGTCGCGGCGCTCAAGAAGTTCCCCGACTTCAACGCGTCCATCGACGGTGACAATCTGGTCGTCAAGCAGTACTGGCACATCGGCTTCGCCGCCGACACGCCGAACGGCCTCGTCGTGCCGGTGCTCAGGGACGCCGACCGGAAGGGGGTGCTGCAGATCGCGAAGGAGATGGGCGAGCTCTCGGCGAAGGCGCGCGAGGGCAAGCTCGGCCCCGCCGACATGCAGGGCGGCGGCTTCTCGATCAGCTCGCTCGGCGGCATCGGCGGCACCGCGTTCACGCCGATCATCAACGCGCCCGAAGTCGCGATTCTCGGCGTGTCGAAGTCGCAGACGAAGCCGGTGTGGGACGGCAAGGCGTTCGTCCCGCGGTTGATGCTGCCGCTCTCGCTCTCCTACGATCACCGCGTGATCGACGGCGCAGCGGCCGCGCGCTTCACGGCGTACCTGTGCGCGGTGCTCGCCGACATGCGGCGGGTGATGCTATGAGCGCCCTGCAGGTGAAGGTCCCCGACATCGGGGACTTCAAGGACGTCCCGGTCATCGAGATCTTCGTCAAGCCGGGCGACGTCGTCGGGGCCGAAGACTCGCTCGTCACGCTCGAATCCGACAAGGCGACGATGGACGTGCCCGCGCCCGTCCCGGGCACGGTGAAGGAAGTGCACGTCAAGGTCGGCGACAAGGTGAGCGAGGGCTCGCTGATCGTCGTGCTCGAAGCGGCCGAAGCGGGCGCCGCGAAGGCCGCGCCCGCGGCCCCTGCCGCCGCACCGCCGAAGCCGGCGCCCGTCGCCGCCGCGACGCCGGTTCCCGGCGCCGCGAGCTACACCGGCAAGGCCGACCTCGAGTGCGAGATGCTCGTGCTCGGCGCAGGTCCCGGCGGCTACAGCGCCGCGTTCCGCGCCGCCGATCTCGGCATGAAGACGGTGATCGTCGAGCGCTACGCGACGCTCGGCGGCGTGTGCCTCAACGTCGGCTGCATTCCGTCGAAGGCGCTCCTGCACGTCGCCGCGGTGATGGACGAGGCCGAGGCGCTCGCCGCGCACGGCATCGCGTTCGGCGCGCCGCACGTCGATCTCGCGAAGCTCCGCGCGTGGAAGGACAAGGTCGTCGGCAAGCTGACCGGCGGCCTCTCCGGCATGGCGAAGTCGCGCAAGGTCGAGGTCGTCCGTGGCGTCGGACAGTTCCTCGATCCACATCACGTCGAGGTCGAGCTCACCGAGGGCACGGGCCAGGCGAAGACCGGCGGCAGGAAGGTCGTCAAGTTCGCACAGGCGATCGTCGCCGTGGGCTCGCAGGTCGTGCGGCTCCCGTTCATCCCGGACGATCCGCGGGTGCTCGACTCGACCGGCGCGCTCGAGCTCGCTTCGATCCCGAAGCGCATGCTCGTCATCGGCGGCGGCATCATCGGCCTCGAGATGGGCACGGTCTACTCGACGCTCGGAGCGCGGCTCGACGTGGTCGAGATGCTCGACGGCCTGATGCCGGGCGCCGACCGCGACCTCGTCCGCGTGTGGGAGAAGGTCAACAGGCCCCGCTTCGACCGGATCATGGTGTCGACGAAGACGACGGCCGTCGCGGCGAAGCCCGACGCGCTCTGGGTGAGCTTCGAGGGCGCGAACGCGCCGAAGGAGCCGCAGCCCTACGACGCCGTGCTGATGAGCGTAGGCCGCGCGCCGAACGGGAAGAAGATCGCCGCGGAGAAGGCCGGCATCGCCGTCACCGACCGCGGCTTCATCGACGTCGACGGCCAGATGCGCACCAACGTTCCGCACATCTTCGCGATCGGCGACCTCGTCGGCCAGCCGATGCTCGCGCACAAGGCGGTGCACGAGGGTCATGTCGCCGCCGAGGCCGCGGCGGGCCAGAAGAGCTTCTTCGACGCGCG
>DASQBO010000333.1:0-3085 GCA_035635175.1 Casimicrobiaceae bacterium
GTGTCGGCGCGCGAGCTCGGCGTCCCCGAGCACGCGGTGATCAAGACGCTGGTGATGGAGGACGACGCGAAGCGCCCCTTCATCGTCCTCATGCACGGCGATCGCGAAGTGTCGACCAAGAACCTCGCGCGCTTTCTCGGGGTCAAGTCGGTGGCGCCCTGCGCCCCCGCCGTCGCCGATCGTCATTCGGGCTACCAGGTCGGCGGCACCAGTCCGTTCGGGACGCGGCGCGCGATGCCGGTCTACGCGGAGCGCTCCATCGCCGACCTGCCCTACGTGTACGTCAACGGCGGCCGCAGGGGCTATCTTGTCGGCATGGCGCCCGCGGATCTCGTGCGCGTGCTGACGCCTGTCCTCGTGGACGCGGCCGCATGAACCCCGGGGCGCGCGCCGACGCCGTCGTCACGGCGCGTGGCGCTCGATCGCCACGCCGATCTCCTTCACGCCCGGCAGGGCCCCGAGCTTCGCGACGCGCACCTTGACCCACGGGGCGTGGAACTCGCCGAGGACGAGCTGTGCCACGCCTTCCGCGAACCGCTCGAGCAGCGGATACGGGTGCTCGCCCGCGAACACCTTGAGCCGGCGCACGACCGCCGCGTAGTCGAGCGCGTCGGCGAACTTCCCGGTGACGAACGGCTTGTCGGAGGGCATGCCGATCTCGAGGTCGAGGCGGATCGTCTGCGGCAGCCGCGCCTCCCAGCTGTACACGCCGATCGTCGTGGTGACGCGCAGGTCGTGGATGAAGATCGTGTTCATGGACGGCGCTCGTTCGTCGCGAAAGCTTCCGCTACAATCCCCGCGAGTCTACCCGACCGGGGCGCCATCGCCCGTGCTCGCCGCCACGCTCATCGTCGCCGCCGCCTACCTGATCGGCTCCGTCTCGTTCGCGGTCGTCGTGAGCAGGGCGTACGGCCTTCCCGATCCCCACGCGTACGGCTCCGGCAATCCCGGCGCGACGAACGTGCTGCGCACCGGGAACAAGGCGGCGGCGGCGCTCACCCTCGCGGGAGACGGCGCCAAGGGCTGGATTGCGGTGGCCCTCGCGCAAATCGCGGCACCCGCGCTCGGCGCTTCCGAGGGGACCGTGCCCGCCGCGGCGCTCGCGGTCTTCCTCGGACATCTCTTTCCCGTGTTTCACCGCTTCGCCGGCGGCAAGGGTGTCGCGACGGCGGCGGGGATCATGCTCGCGCTGTCGTGGCCGTTGACGCTCGCGCTCGCCGCCGTGTGGCTCGTGATGGCCTTCGGTTTCAAGATCAGCTCGGTCGCCGCGCTGACCGTCGCGCTGCTCGCGCCGATCGGAGCTTTCGTCGTGTTCGGCAACACGCCGACCGCGTGGATCTGGGTGCCGATCGCGGCGCTGCTGTTCTGGCGCCATCGCGCCAACATCCGGAAGCTTCTGACCGGAAGCGAAACCACGATCGGCCGCTGACGGCGCCGCCACGCTGCGGGAGCTCACGCGGCCGGCGCCGGCGTCCTTCGCGGTGGCGTGCCGGCGCCGAGCGTTTCGAGGCTCCAGCGCGGCAACACCGAGAATTCGTAGCTGCCGGCGCGGCCCTGCGCGAGCCGCAAGGCTCCCACCAGCGCGATCATCGCGCCGTTGTCGGTGCAGAACTCGAGGTCCGGATAGAAGACCTGCCCGCCGCGCCGCTCGACCGCGACCGAGAGGCGCGCGCGGAGCTCGCGATTCGCGCCGACGCCGCCCGCGACGACGAGGCGGTCGCGCGCAGCGAGGCCGAGCGCGGCGAGCGACTTCGCGACGAGCACGTCGACGACGGCGTGCTGGAATTCACGCGCGATGTCCGCCTTGCGTTGCAGGTCGAGCGTGCCGCCCGCGGCCTCCCGCCGCGCGAGCGTGAGCACCGCGGTCTTGAGCCCGCTGAAGCTCATGTCGAGATCGGCGCTCTCGAGCATCGGGCGGGGCAGCGCGACGGCACCCTCGCGCCCCTGCTCGGCGAGCCGCGCGAGCTCGGGACCGCCCGGATACGGGAGACCGAGGAGCTTCGCCGTCTTGTCGAACGCCTCGCCGGCGGCGTCGTCGAGCGTGTCCCCGAGCAGCCGGTAACCGCCGACGCCCTCGACGTCGAAGAGCTGGCTGTGCCCGCCCGAGACAAGCAGCGCGACGAAAGGAAAGGCCGGCTTCGGAGCGGCGAGCAGCGGCGAGAGCAGGTGGCCTTCGAGGTGGTGGACGCCGACGACCGGCTTTCCGAGCGCGAAGCCGAGCGCGTTCGCGACCGCCGCGCCGACGAGGAGCGCGCCGGCGAGCCCCGGGCCCTGCGTATAGGCGACGCCGTCGAGCTCCGCGAGGCTCGTGTTCGCCTGCGCGAGAACCCGCTCGGCGAGCGGCACGACGCGCCGGATGTGGTCGCGCGAGGCGAGCTCGGGCACCACGCCGCCGTACGCGGCGTGCATCGCCACCTGCGAGTGGAGCGCGTGCGCGAGCAGGCCGCGCTCCGTGTCGTAGACGGCGAGGCCGGTCTCGTCGCAGGACGTTTCGATGCCGAGGACGCGCATCGACGGATTATAGGAGGGCTCACCCCCGCACTTGCACCGCGCCGCGGGCGTCGTTATAATGCAAAGTTGCCATAAACCCCTGAAACCCAAGGATTCCGCTTCATGCCCAGCGTTCGCGTCCGCGACAACGAGCCCTTCGAGGTGGCGCTCCGCCGCTTCAAGCGCACCATCGAAAAGACGGGGCTTCTCACCGAGCTCCGCGCCCGCGAGTTCTACGAGAAGCCGACCGCCGAGCGCAAGCGGAAGCTCGCCGCGGCCGTGAAACGCCACTACAAGCGCCTGCGCAGCCAGCAGCTGCCGCCCAAGCTCTACTGACCGGCGTTCGCATTGCACGCAACCAAGGGGCGAGTCAATCGCCCCTTGTTGCTTTCGGAGACGGAAATGACGCTCAAGGCCCGCATCACCGAGGACATGAAGGACGCGATGCGGGCGCACGACGCCGCGCGCCTGTCGACGATCCGGATGCTGCTCGCGGCGATCAAGCAGCGCGAGATCGACGAGCGGATCGAGCTCGGCGATGCCGACGTGCTCGGGGTCATCGAGAAGATGGTCAAGCAGCGCAAGGATTCGATCG
>DASQBO010000334.1:0-1746 GCA_035635175.1 Casimicrobiaceae bacterium
CTGCACGGCGCCGCTGAACGCGCCACGCGCGTGACCGAAGAGCTCCGACTCGAGCAACGGCTCGGGAATCGCGCCGCAGTTGACCGCGACGAACGGCTTGTCGCCGCGCGGGCTCGCGCGGTGGATCGCGCGGGCGAGAAGCTCCTTGCCGGTGCCCGAGTCTCCGTAGATCAGCACGCTCGCGTCGGAGTCGGCGACGAGCCGCGCCTGCCGCAGAAGATCCTCCATCTGCGGGCTGCGCGTGATGATGCCCGCGCGCCACTCGCCGGAGGCGTCGCCCGCCTCGCCCGGCGCGTCGCCCGCGAGGCGAAGCGCGGAGGCGACGAGCTGCAGGAGCTCCTGGCTGTCGAACGGCTTCGTGAGGAATCCGAAGACGCCGCGCTGCGTCGCCGAAACCGCGTCCGGAATCGTGCCGTGGGCGGTCAGGATGATGACGGGAAGCGCCGGATGCTGGCGGTGGATCGCCTCGAAGAGCTGCAGGCCGTCGATGCCCGGCATCCGGAGGTCGGTGATCACCGCACCGGGCCGCGCGATCGAAAGCGCGGCGAGTGCGGCCTCGCCGCTGTCGGCGGTGCGCACCCGGTACCCGGCGGAGGTGAGCCGCAAGCTGATCAGCTTGAGCAGGTCGGGGTCGTCGTCGACCAGCAGGATGTCGCCGGGCTGCATCGTCGTCCTCCCTAGAGGTCCCCTAGCGGCCGCCGCCGCCGCCCCCGCCCCCGCCACCACCGCCGCCCGCGCTGCCGGCGCCGCCCCCGCCCCCGCCGGCCCCGCCTCCGCCGCTGCGGACGCGATCACGCAGGAGACTCCGCTCCATCGCGCGCAGCGCTTCGAGCTTCTGGATCGCCGCGTCGGCCTTTTGCTGCTCGTCCCTGACGGCGCGCTGGCGCTCGAGGATCTGCGCCTGCAGCACCGCCGCGATCTGCTTGACGGCCGACGAGCCCGGACCGCCCTTCGCGACGTTGTCGAGGAGCTGCAGCGCGCGCTGGTCGTCCTGCGGCGAGTTCTTCACGAGCGTGAAGAGCACCGCGAGCCGCACCCGGTTGGCGTCCGTACGCTGCCGCGTGAGCGCCTGCGTCGATGCCGAGAGCTCGCGCCGCAGGTCGTCGGATTGCAGCGTGCCGTAGCGCTGCAGGTCGGCAAGGAGCGCGAGCACCTCGAGTGTCTCCGCCGGAATCTCGGGCGCGGGGGCCGCGGCCGACGGCGCCGCGGCCGCTGCTGTCGGCGCGGGCTCCGCCGGCGGAGCGGGCACCGGTGACGGCGCCGACACGGGCGGTTCCACCGGCTCGATCGGCGGGTACTCGATCAGGGGCTGGGGCGGCCGTTCGACGACGACGGGCTCCTCGTCTTCCTCCGGCAGCGGCACGACGGGCGGCGCCGCCGCGCATCCCGCGAGTGCCGCGACGGCGAGGATCGCCGCCGCGAGGCGGGCGCGACGGCGCGTCATCGCCCCCCCGCGAGTGTGATCGGCGCCTGCGCCGTCGTGTCGACGACCGCGCCTTCGCCGCTCGTCGCGAGCGGCAGCCACAGCCGGAAGTGCGCGCCGCTCCTGCCGTCCGCGCGGTCGATCGCCTCGATGCGCCCGCCGTGCGCGAGCGCGTACTCGCGCGCGATCGCGAGCCCGAGCCCCGATCCCTTGACGCGACCCTCGGCCGGCGGCTTCCCCTGGTAAAAGGACTCGAAGATGTGCCGGCGCTCCTCCGGATCGATGCCGTGGCCTTCGTCGATCACGTCGAGCACCGCGAAGCC
>DASQBO010000335.1:0-4829 GCA_035635175.1 Casimicrobiaceae bacterium
TTCGGTCGTTCGACGCCGGTCGAGCTCGACTTTTCTCAAGTCGAGAAGGCGTGACGAGTCGGTCAACGGGGAGGGCGCAATCCGCGCCCGCTTGAACCCACCAGGAGATTGAAATGGCGAAGAAGATCCTCGGCTTCATCAAGTTGCAGGTGCCCGCGGGCAAGGCGAACCCGAGCCCGCCGATCGGGCCCGCGCTCGGCCAGCGCGGCTTGAACATCATGGAATTCTGCAAGGCGTTCAACGCGCAGACGCAGAAGATGGAGCCCGGGCTCCCGATCCCGGTCGTGATCACGGCGTTCGCGGACAAGAGCTTCACGTTCGTGATGAAGACGCCGCCCGCGTCGATCCTGATCAAGAAGGCGTCGAAGGTCGAGAAGGGCAGCTCGAAGCCGCACACCGACAAGGTCGGGAAGCTCACGCGCGCGCAGGCCGAGGAGATCGCGAAGGCGAAGATGCCCGACCTCACCGCCGCCGACATGGACGCCGCCGTCCGCACGATCGCCGGCAGCGCGCGCAGCATGGGCATCACGGTCGAAGGAGTGAAGTGATCATGGCCGCCGAACAGAAGCAGCCCAGGCTCTCGAAGCGCATGAAGTCGGTCCGCGCGAAGGTGGATCGCACGAAGGCGTACCCCGTCGACGAGGCGCTCAAGCTCGTCAAGGAGACAGCGATCGCCAAGTTCGACGAGTCGGTCGACGTCGCGGTCAACCTCGGCGTGGACGCGAAGAAGTCCGACCAGACGGTGCGCGGCTCGGTCGTGCTGCCGGCCGGGACGGGGAAGAAGGTCCGCGTCGCCGTGTTCGCGCAGGGCGACAAGGCGAAGGCCGCGCAGGAGGCGGGCGCCGACATCGTCGGCTTCGACGACCTCGCTGCGAAAATCAAGGAAGGGTTCATGGAATTCGACGTGGTGATCGCCTCGCCGGACGCCATGCGCGTCGTCGGACAGCTCGGACAGATCCTGGGGCCGCGCGGGCTCATGCCCAACCCGAAAGTAGGCACGGTCAACGCCGACGTCGCCACCGCGGTCAAGAACGCCAAGGCCGGCGAGGTCCAGTACCGCACCGACAAGGGCGGCATCGTCCAGTGCACGATCGGCCGCGCGTCGTTCGCGCCTGAGCAGCTCAAGACGAACCTGCTCGCGCTGATCGAGGCGCTCAACAAGGCGAAGCCCGCCGGCACGAAGGGCATCTACATGAAGAAGGTCAGCGTCTCGAGCACGATGGGCGCAGGCGTCAGGATCGATCAAACGACCTTGACTTCGCAGCAAACGGCCGCATAACGGAAAGTTCGGTGCGCGCGGCGCACCGTGGTAACGGAAGTTCTTTGGGGGTGCGGCGGGCAGTCTCAGCGCTCGTCGAGCCATCCAAGACCGCAGGAGTCCGCGAGGGCTTAATCGTCGGAAGCTTCGGCGTCCTGCGCAGATGGTGATCCCTCGTACGGGAATGGAAACACTCCTGGGCGTAAGGTCACCGCAATGGAGGAAGGCATCAGGAGCGAGCTCACGATGGCTTCCGAGAGAAGGAGGTAGACCTTGGGTCTTAATCTGGAACAGAAGCAGGCAGTCGTCGCGGAAGTCGCGAAGCAGGTCGCCGGTGCCCAGGCCATCGTCATGGCCGAGAACCGCGGCATGGCCGTCGCCGACATGATCGTCCTCCGCGCGAAGGCACGGGCTTCGGGCGTGTATTTCCGGGTGGTGAAGAACACCCTGGTGCGCCGGGCCGTCGCCGAGTCGCCGTTTGCCCCGCTGGCCGAAAAGATGGTCGGTCCGCTGGCGTACGGCATCGGCGCCGACCCCGTCGCCGTCGCGAAGGTGCTGAACGACTTCGCGAAGGGCAACGAGAAGTTCGTGATCAAGGGGGGCGCCATGCCGGGCCAGGTGATGTCCGCGAAGGACATAGCCGCGCTCGCTTCGCTCCCCTCGCGCGAGGAGCTGATCGCGAAGCTGATGGGGACGATGCAGGCGCCGATCGCGAAGTTCGTGCGCACGCTGAACGAGGTCCCGGGCAAGTTCGTCCGGACGCTCGCGGCAGTGCGCGACGCGAGGCCCGCGGCCTGATCGCCGCACGCTTCCGCACGAGACACTCAACCTTACAAACCAGGAGCACGACATCATGAGCGCAGTCCAAACCGAAATCCTCGACAAGATCTCGTCGATGACCGTCCTCGAGCTCTCCGAGCTCATCAAGGCGATGGAAGACAAGTTCGGCGTGTCCGCAGCCGCCGCCGTGGCCGTCGCCGGCCCGGCCGCGGGCGCCGCCGCCCCGGCCGCTGCCGCGGAGGAGCAGACCGAGTTCACGGTCATGCTGTCCTCGTTCGGCGAGAACAAGGTCAACGTCATCAAGGCGGTGCGCGAGCTGACCGGGCTCGGCCTGAAGGAAGCCAAGGACCTTGTCGACGGCGCGCCGAAGCCGGTGAAGGAAGGCGTGAACAAGGCCGACGCCGACGCCGCCAAGAAGAAGCTCGAGGAAGCGGGGGCGAAGGCGGAGATCAAATAACGTTGGAACCGGCGCTTGGGCGGGTCCTAAAGGACCGGCCCGGCGCCGTCTTTGGCTGGCCCGGGCAGTGGTTGGCTAAGGGCCGTGAGGCCGAAGACGAGCGGATTGGAAGTGTAGTCCGCTCCTCTTCGTCTTCTGAAGCGACTGCGGAAGACAGGCATGGTCGGGCGGCGCGGCAGCTATCCGCGCCGCCGTCCGCCAGCGGTTGGTAGCGGCCAACCACCAGGCCAGGACATGCAACGTGTCCGCGGACCAGTCGGCGAGCGACCGGCGCATCCCCATGCGCGAAGCGAGGTCGGCCCCGGGCGGCCGCCCCGCGTGAACCGGAGAAGGTAATGGCGAACGACGTGATCACTTCGCAACCGTATTCCTTTACCGAGAAGAAGCGCATCCGCAAGAGCTTCGCGAAGCGCGCGAGCGTCCTGCAGGTGCCGTTCCTGCTCGAGACGCAGCTCGCGTCGTACCGCGCGTTCCTGCAGTCGGACGCGCCGGCCGACCAGCGGAAGAACGAGGGCCTGCAGGCCGCGTTCACCTCGATCTTCCCGATCTCGAGCCACTCGGGCAACGCGCGGCTCGAGTTCGTGAGCTACTCGCTGCTGGCGCCGACGTTCGACGTCACCGAATGCCAGCAGCGCGGCCTCACGTACTGCTCGGCGCTGCGCGCCAAGGTCCGGCTCATCCTGATGGACAAGGAGGCGCCGAAGGAGACGGTGAAGGAGGTGAAGGAGCAGGAGGTCTACATGGGCGAGATCCCGCTCATGACGGACAACGGCTCGTTCATCATCAACGGCACCGAGCGCGTGATCGTTTCGCAGCTCCACCGCTCCCCGGGCGTGTTCTTCGAGCACGACCGCGGCAAGACGCACTCGTCGGGGAAGCTCCTGTTCTCGGCCCGGGTGATCCCGTACCGCGGCTCGTGGCTCGACTTCGAGTTCGATCCGAAGGACTTCCTGTTCTTCCGCGTCGACCGCCGCCGGAAGATGCCGGTTACGACGCTCCTCAAGGCGATCGGCCTCACCAACGAGGACATCCTGCGCCAGTTCTTCCTGTTCGACACGTTCCACCTCTCGCCGAAGGGCGCGCAGCTCGAGTTCGTGCCGGAGCGGCTGCGCGGCGAGATGGCGCGCTTCGACGTCGTCGGCAAGGACGGGAAGGTCATCGTCGCCAAGGACAAGCGCATCACGGCGCGGCACGTGCGCGAGCTCGCGGAAGCCGGGGTCAAGCGAATCGCCGTGCCGGCGGATTACATCGCCGGCCGCGCGCTGGCGACCAACATCGTCGACAAGGGCACGGGCGAGATCCTCGCCAAGGCCAACGACGAGGTCACCGAGGAGATGCTGCAGAAGCTGGCCGACGCGGGCGTGACCGAGATCCAGACGATCTACACGAACGACCTCGACCAGGGCGCGTACATCTCGCAGACGCTGCGCACCGACGACACGCCGGACCAGACGGCCGCGCGCGTCGCGATCTACCGGATGATGCGGCCGGGCGAGCCGCCGACCGAGGACGCGGTCGAGACCCTGTTCCACGGGCTCTTCTTCTCGGAGGAGCGCTACGACCTGTCGGCCGTGGGCCGGATGAAGTTCAACCGCCGCGTCGGCCGCAGCGAGCTCAAGGGCCCGGCGACGCTGACCAACGACGACATCATCGCCGTCATCAAGATCCTGGTCGAGCTCCGCAACGGCCGCGGCGAGATCGACGACATCGATCACCTCGGCAACCGCCGCGTGCGCTCGGTCGGCGAGCTCTCCGAGAACCAGTTCCGCTCGGGCCTCGTGCGCGTCGAGCGTGCGGTCAAGGAACGCCTGGGTCAGGCCGAGAGCGAGAACCTGCTGCCGCACGACCTGATCAACGCGAAGCCGATCTCGGCCGCGATCAAGGAGTTCTTCGGGTCGTCGCAGCTGTCGCAGTTCATGGACCAGACGAACCCGCTGTCCGAGATCACGCACAAGCGGCGGGTCTCGGCGCTGGGGCCGGGCGGCCTCACGCGCGAGCGCGCCGGCTTCGAAGTGCGCGACGTGCACCCGACGCACTACGGCCGCGTCTGCCCGATCGAGACGCCGGAAGGCCCGAACATCGGCCTCATCAACTCGCTCGCGCTCTACGCCCGCACGAACGAGTACGGCTTCCTCGAGACGCCGTACCGCAAGGTCGTGAACAGCAGGGTCACCGACGAGATCCACTACCTGTCGGCGATCGAGGAAGGCCAGTACGTGATCGCGCAGGCGAACGCCGCGATCGGTGCCGACGGACGTCTTTCCGACGAGCTCGTGTCCTGCCGCAGCCGCAACGAGTTCATGCTCTCGACGGCCGACAAGGTCCAGTACATGG
>DASQBO010000336.1:0-5064 GCA_035635175.1 Casimicrobiaceae bacterium
GGTAACGCGGGAGATCGGTCAGCGCCGAGGTCGGCGTTCCGTCTGCCGCACAGCTGTAGAGGTACCCGCGCCCACCCGCCTTGACGTCGATGCGGACGTGATCGGTGTTCTTGTAGCTGCCCGGCCCGACCGACACGATGACCCAGACCGTGTTGCCGCCGCGGATGAGATTCATGACATCCGACGACCAGGCAGGCTCGCCGTGCGAAACAGCGAACTCGCCGGTGCCCTCTCGCCGGACGATATTGTGCAGCCGGACCTCGTCGATCGCGCCGACGTTGGCGTTCCAGTGGACCGCGCTGATGCCGTAGTGACCCATCCCGTCCCCCGGCCGCTCGTTGTGGGGCTCCCGACCCCGGCGCAAGCGCGCCGTGACGATCAGGGCAGGCGATTCGGATACGCGGGTTTCCAGCTCCCGTCGATCGCAGCCTGCTTCGGCGCATAGAGCCGGAGCGTGAGCGAGAAGCCGGCGTCCGGCGACGGCAGCCAGTTCGACTCGAGCTCGCGCGCGGTCTGGAGCAGTGGAAAGGTCTGCAGGTAGGCGTCGGCGGCGATGTTCTTCGCGTCCGCGGCCGACGCGATCGGGACGGGCCTGTCGGCGGCTCTCGCACCCTGCGCTTGCACGGAGGGAACGACGGCGCCCGCGAGCATGGCGGCCGCGAGCGCTTTCTCGAAGATCGTGATCACGGGGAGATCCGGCGGAGGTGCAGACGCCTCTAGGATACGGGAAGTCGCGACGGAGCGGGAATCCCAGCGCGTCGCCCCTCCTCCGCTCATTCGAGCCGCCAGCGTCGCACGGCCCACGCCTTGACGAGCTGTGTCGTCGCGAGATACGCGACGAGGATCGCCGCCAGCGCGGCCCAGAATCCCGGCGACGGCGGCACGAGCCCGAGCCCCGGTGCGAGCGGCGAGAACGGCAGCGCGACGCCGACCACGCAGGTCGCGAGCGTCATCGCCAGGAGAGCGCCGCTCGGACGGCTGTCCCGGAAAGGGACGCGGCGCGTGCGGATCACGTGCACGACGAGCGTCTGCGACAGCAGCGACTCGATGAACCACCCGGTCTGGAAGGCGGCGGGGTTCGCTAGCGCGCCGAAGCCGAAGGCGAGCACGGCGAACGTGACGTAGTCGAAGAGCGACGACACCGGGCCGAGGCATACCATGTAGCGGCCGATGCCGGCGACGTCCCAACGGCGGGGCACGCCGAGGTAGTCGGCGTCGACGCGGTCCGTCGCCACCGCGGTCTGCGAGATGTCGTAGAGCAGGTTGTTGAACAGGATCTGGACCGGCGCCATCGGCAGGAACGGCAGCAGCGCGGACGCCCCGATCATGCTGAACATGTTGCCGAAATTCGAGCTCCCCGCCATGCGCAGGTACTTGGTGACATTGGCGAACACGCGCCGGCCCTCGATCGCGCCGTCGTGCAGCACGGCGAGGCTGTTCTCGAGCAGGATGATGTCCGCGGATCCCTTGGCGACGTCGACGGCCGAGTCCACGGAGATGCCCACGTCGGCGGCCTTGAGCGCCGGACCGTCGTTGATGCCGTCGCCGAGATAGCCGACCACGTGCCCGCGCGCGCGCAGCGCGCGGATCACGCGCGCCTTCTGTTGGGGCGTCGTCTTCGCGAAGATCGTTGCGGTATCGACGCGGTCGGCGAGCGCGGCGTCCGACAGCGTGTCGATCTCGCTGCCGAGCAGCACGCCTTCCGACGGCAGCGCGACCTGCCGGCAGACGTGCCCGCAGACGAGCTCGTTGTCGCCGGATATCACCTTCACGGTCACCCCGCTCGCCCGCAGCGTCTCGAGCGCCGGCGCCGCGGACTCCTTCGGCGGATCGAGAAACGCGATGTAGCCGAGAAGCACCATGCCGGACTCGTCGGCGATCGCGTAAGTCGCCGGCCCCGGCGCAACCTCCTTGTAGGCGACGGCGATCACGCGAAAGCCGTCCTCGTTGAGCTCGCGCGTCACCGAGTGCAGGTCGCCGACGTGGCCGGCTTCGAAGGGGACGAGTCGCCCGTCGCGCTCGGCCCGCGTGCAGACGCCCGTGACTTCCTCGACCGCCCCCTTGCAGATGAGGAAATGCGACGCGCCGTCGGCCGTCTCGACGACCACCGACATCCGCCGCCGCTCGAAGTCGAACGGGATCTCGTCGATCTTCCGGTAGCCCGCGCCCGACCGGATGTGCTCGTGCAGCTCGGCGTGGGTGAGCACCGCCTCGTCGAGCAGGTTGCGCATGCTGGACTGGAAGAAGCTCGTAAGGCAGGCGAACTCCAGCACCCGCTTCGATTCGTTACCCGCGATGTCGACGTGGCGCTCCAGCAGCACGCGGTTCTGGGTGAGCGTTCCCGTCTTGTCGGTCGCGAGGACGTCCATCGCGCCGAAGTTCTGGATCGATTCGAGACGCTTGACGATCACGCGCTTCTTGGCCATCGCGAGCGCGCCCTTGGCGAGGTTGACCGTGATCACCATCGGCAGCATTTCGGGGGTCATCCCGACGGCGACGGCGACGGCGAACAGGAACGCTTCGAGCCAGTCGCCCTTGACGAGGCCGTTGATCAGCAGCACCGCCGGCACCATGACCATCATGAAACGGACGATGAGCCGGAGATAGCGATGTACGCCGAGATCGAAGCTCGTCGGCGCACGCTCCGCGCCCACCTCGTGCGCGAGCCGCCCGAAATGGGTTCGTCCGCCCGTGGCCAGCACGACCGCCGTGCCGCTGCCGCTGCGGACGTGGCTTCCCAGGAAAGCGAGATTGCTGGCCTCGAGCATGGAGCCCGATCCGTTCGCCACGCCGGGAAGCTTCTCGACCGGCAGTGATTCTCCGGTGAGCGCGGACTGGTCGACGAACAGGTCCTTCGCGGACAGCACGCGAACGTCCGCCGGTACGACGTTGCCGGCGGACAGCATCACGATGTCGCCGGGAACGATGTGCCGGAGCGGCACCGGCACGGGCTCGCCCGGGGGCGGCGGCGTCTGATGCGGATGCCGGCGACGTCGCAGCGTCGCCGTCACGTGCACGATCGCGCGCAGCGCTTCGGCAGCCTTCGTCGAGCGGTACTCCTGCGCGAAGGCGAGCAGCGACGACAGCAGGACCATCGCGACGATCACGATGGCGCCCTCGCGCGAGCCGGTGAACCAGTTGATGACCGCGAGCGCCACGAGCAGCAGCGACAGCGGGTTCACCACCACCTGCGCAAGGTGCCGGAGCGCGTCGTAGGCCCGGTCCTCCGCGACGGCGTTCGGGCCGAGCTCGCGATAGCGGAGCGCAACCTCGTGCAGCGTGAGCCCGTCCGCATTGGTGCCGAGGCGCTCGAGGACCTCGGATTCCGGCATGCCCGCAAGCTCGCGCAGCGTGCGCTCCGCGGTGGCGGCATCGACGGGCGGTGCCTTGGGCGGACGACGGTGGAGCGGCAGGCCGAACAGGCGCAGCGCGGTCATCGCCCCGCCATGGTAACCGCGCGCCCTCGCCTGCGGCCGCGCGCGCCTTTGACGCAGGTCAGGCTTTGGTCGTCTCGCCCACGCTTGAAGTCTCGCCGTCCGGGGCGGGCGCGGCCGCGTCGAGGCAGTGCGCGATCCATTGCGCGGTCAGCTTCTCCTGCACCGAATTCTGCGCGAGCCGCGCGGCCAGCCCCGGAAAGTCGACGCGATCGAGCGGCTGGTCCTGGTTGAAGCACGAGAAGACGTAGCTCACCTTGCCGGTCGCGGGATCGCGCTGCGGCTGCAGGCACTGCGCGCAGATCTCCTTCATCATGCACTGCATCGGCGAGTTGACCGACGCGATGGCGTGCCGCAAGCGCGGGAGGTGCGGCGCGAGCACGGTCCGCCGGGCCGCGCCGACGGCCGCCATCATCGCGTCGGAGCCGATCGCGATCAGCCGGTCGCAGTCGACGAACGGCACCGGCTGGGCGCCGAGGGTGCCGCTCGCGTACGCGCGCATCGCCTCGACGATGTTGCCGACGAACGCGCGGTCCTGCGGCCGTGTCGGCTCGAACCCGGGCGCCTCGTCGCAGCACCAGACGACCGCGTCCGCCGCGGCCTCGATGTCCGCGACCTTGTAGCGGTCGACGCGCTTCTTGTAGCCGGCGAAGTAGAGGACCTTCGACCCGGCGCTGCGGAACGCCTGACCGATCGAGAACAGCACCGCGTTGCCGAGCCCGCCGCCCGCCAGCACGACGGTCTCGCCGGCCTCGATCTCGGTGGGCGTTCCCGTGGGGCCCATCAGGATCACGCGCTCGCCCGGCCGCAACCGTGCGCAGAGGTCCGACGAGCCGCCCATCTCGAGCACGACCGTCGACACGAACCCGCGCTCGCGGTCGACCGACGCGCCGGTCAGCGCGAGGCCCTCCATCGCGAGGCGCGTGCCGGCGGCGCTCGGCGCGAGCGCCTCGAAGTTCTGCAGCCGGTAGAACTGTCCCGGCCGGAAGCGCCGGGCCGCGGCGGGCGCGTGCACGACGACTTCGACGATCGCCGGCGTGAGCCGCTCGACCTTGACGACCGTCGCGCGGAACTCCCGCCCGATGCGTGCGAGGAACGTTTTGTCGTCGACCGGGGAAGCGGGGGCGACGCGCGCGAGCATCCGCGTGACGATCGGCGCGCCCTGCTTCGCACTCGCCATTGCCTTGACGACGTTGCCCGCATACGACGGATGGAGGTCGCCGAAGAAGCTCGTCGCCCGGCCGTCGGCGCGGATGTCCGTCAACACCGCTGGCGCGGCGGGCTTCGCAAGCCCCTTGACCGGCGCCACCGGCCGGCCTTCCTCGTCGAGCAGCCGGAAGAACTTGCCGTCGAGGTGGAAGTGCGCGGCGTCTTCGCGCGCAAGCACCGTGTTGGGCTGCGTGCCGGCGGCGATCAGGATCGTGCGCGCGGGCAGCGTCAGCCGCGCACGCTCGTGCCAGACGCCGTCGCCGTCGTTGTGCTGCTCCGACACCTCGAGCGCGCACGCCCGGCCGGCGTCGTCCGTGCGGATCGCCACCGGCGTCAATCCCTCCGCGAAGCGGATGCCCTCCTCCAGCGCCTTGCCGACCTCCTCGTGGTTCAGCGTGTACGCCGGGCTGTCGATCAGCCG
>DASQBO010000337.1:0-4494 GCA_035635175.1 Casimicrobiaceae bacterium
CGCGGACGCGACGAGCGCGATCACGGGAATCGCGAACATGTTGAGCGACGCCGTGCCGGCGGGGAGGAAGCGCAGGATCGCGATCCAGAGCAGGAAGCCGAACGCCGTCGACACGGCGCCGACGTATGCGGTCAACGCGGCCTGCGCGAGCGACCAGCGCGTGGGCGGGAATTCGAGCGCGAGGGCGAGGACCGTGAGCGGCAGCACGCCGAGCAGCATCTGCCACGCGGTGAAGTTGAGCATGTCGAGCCGCCGCCGCTGCTGAAAGTACTTGGTCGCAACGGTCCCCGCGGCCCAGCCGAACCCGGACAGGACCGCCCACAGCCGGGGCGCGAGGTCGCCGCGCCACTGCCACGGCTGCACGACGAGCACGAGACCCGCGAACGCGGCGCCGATCGCGACCCACTGCAGGCCGCGGACGCGCTCGTGCAGCACAGGCCAGGCGAGCACGAGCGTCCAGAACGGCATCGTGAACACGAGCACCGACGTCCGCCCGGCACCGCCACCGGCGAGCGCCATCGTCGTCGACAGGAAGTTGATCGTCGTCTGGAAGAAACCGGTGACGATCGCCGCAACCCAGTCTTCGGGCAGGAGCCGGCCGCGGCGGACGGCGAGCGCGCCGAACAGCACCGCGACCGCGACCCACGTCCGTTCGACGTTGAAGACGAGCGGGTCCGCGCGCACGAGCGCCTGCTTCATCACGATCCAGTTGAAACCCCAGATCAGCGTCAGCGCCACGAGCGCGACGTACGCGGCGCGGCGCGTGCGGATGCCGAGCCGCCCCCTCATGCGGGCGCCGGCGCGGCCAGGAACGCCTCGACGGCCGCGGCGACCTTCGCCGGCTGGTCGTGATGCAGCATGTGCGAAGCGTCCGGCACGACGACGAGGCGCGCATCGCGCAGGTGCGACATCCGGCGACGGATGCCGTCGAGCCCGTCGGCGCCTGCCTCGCCTTCCGGGTGGTCGTCGAGCCACTTCGGGATCGACGAATCCGCCGCCGCGACCCACAGCGTCGGCGCGGTGACGTTGCGCCACACCGCGAACGCTTCCTCGACGCGGTAGGTCGTGGGGAACGGCAGCTTGTGCCGCGGATCGGACACGAGCCGCGCGCGCCCGTCCTCCGCGGTTTCCGCCCAATGGCCCGCGAGGAAGAGCGTCTTGTCGCGGGGGAGCCGCGCGTTGTTCTTCTGCAGCCGGTCCGCGACGGCGTCGAGGTTCGCATAGGACGCGAACTCCGGCGGCGCGGCGAGCGCGTCGAGCCACGCGGCGATCTTCGCTGGCGCGCGGTCGGCGTCCTCCCTCGGAATTCCGAAACCCTCGAGCGAGACGACCCGCCGCACGCGCGCCGGGCGGGCGCCGGCGTAGAGCATGACGACGTTGCCGCCCAGGCTGTGGCCGACGAGATCGACGCGCTCGCCAGGTGCGAACGCGTCGAGCAGCGCTTCGAGATCGGCGATGTAGTCCGGGAACCAGTAGCCCTGCGGCTGCCACTCGCTGCGGCCGAAGCCGCGCCAGTCGGGCGCGATCGCGTGCCAGTCGCGCGCGAACGCATCGACCAGGAACTGGAATGACGCCGCGACGTCCATCCAGCCGTGCAGCAGGAAAAGCTTGGGCGCCGCGGGGTCGCCCCACGTGAGCACGTGGTGCACGAGGCCGCGGAGCGCGACGTGGTGCGACGTCGCGCGCTTCACGCGCTGTCCGCGTCGATCATTTCTTGCGGCAGAGCGCGAGCCCGTCCTGCCACCCGACCCGGTAATTGCCTTCCTGCGTGAAGCGCGTCAGGTCCTTGCGCTCGGTCCCGCGTGCGCTCGCGCAACCGTCGGCGTAGCCCTGCCGATACGGCAGCGGGAACCCCGACAGGTTGACGTTGGGGGGCGGGGGCTCGACGTTCGCCGGCGTCGGTGCGGTCTCGGGACGCGAGGGCGTCGCGGGGGCGGGCGCCGGGCCGGTCGTCGCACAGCCCGCGGCCACGAGCAGCGCGCCGGCCGCGACGAGCGAACGCGCGTTCAACGCGAAGAAGGGTGCGAGGAGCGACATGGAAGTGCGCGAAGCGTCCGACGCAAGGCGTTAGAATTCCAGTATCTCACGAAGTTCGCCATGGCCGCGCCCGCGTACATTCACCTGCGCCTGCACAGCGAGTACTCGATCGTCGACGGGACTCTGCGCATCGACCAGGCGGTCGCAGCCGCGATCGCCGACGCGATGCCCGCGCTGGCGCTGACCGACCTCGGCAACGCATTCGGGCTCGTCAAGTTCTACAAGACCGCGCGCGCCGCGGGCGTGAAGCCGCTCTGGGGGTGCGACGTCTGGATCACGCACGACGCGGAGCGCGACGCGCCCTACCGCGCGCTCCTGCTCGCGCAGTCGCGCGCGGGCTACCTGCGGCTCGGCGAGTGGCTCACGCGCGCGTACCGCGGCAACGTGCACCGAGGCCGCGCCGAGCTCCGCCGCGAGTGGCTCGCCGAGGGCACGGACGGGCTGATCGCGCTGTCGGGCGCGCGCGACGGCGACGCCGGGCAGGCGCTGCTGCAGGGCAACCGCGCCGGTGCGGCGAAGGCCGCGCGCGAGTGGGCCGGGTACTTCCCGGGCCGCTACTACCTCGAGGTGCAGCGTGCCGGCCGCGCCGACGACGACGCGCTGGTGGCGGCGAGCGTCGATCTCGCGCGCGAACTCGGCCTGCCCGTCGTGGCGACGCATCCGGTCCAGTTCCTTCGCCCCGCCGACTTCCGCGCCCACGAGGCTCGCGTCTGCATCGCCGAGGGGCACTCGCTCGCCGACCCGCGGCGGCCGAAGCGGTTCACCGCGGAGCAGTACTTCCGGACGCAGGCCGAGATGGCCGCGGCGTTCTCCGACCTGCCCGAGGCACTCGCCAACTCGGTGGCGATCGCGCAACGATGCAACCTCGCGCTGCCGCTCGACCGCAACTACCTGCCCGAATTCCCGACGCCCGAAGGCGTGACGCTCGACGATCACCTGCGCCGCGAGGCCGCGGCAGGCCTCGCGCGCCGACTCGAGACGCTCTACCCCGATGCGGAGGCGCGCGCCGCGAAGCGCGCCGCCTACGAGGAGCGGCTCGCGTTCGAGGCGAAGACCATCGTGCAGATGGGCTTCTCCGGCTACTTCCTCATCGTCGCCGATTTCATCAACTGGGCGAAGGGGCACGGCGTGCCGGTCGGCCCGGGGCGCGGCTCCGGCGCCGGCTCGCTCGTGGCCTACGCGCTCGGCATCACCGACCTCGACCCGCTCCGCTACGGGCTCCTGTTCGAGCGGTTCCTCAACCCCGAGCGCGTGTCGATGCCGGACTTCGACATCGATTTCTGCCAGGACGGCCGCGACCGCGTCATCGACTACGTGAAGCACAAGTACGGCGCCGAGTCCGTCTCGCAGATCGCGACGTTCGGGACGATGGCCGCGAAGGCCGTCGTGCGCGACGTCGGACGCGTGCTGGACCTGCCGTACACGTTCTGCGACGGCATCGCGAAGCTGATCCCGTTCCAGCCGGGCAAGCTGATCACGCTCAGAATGGCGCGCGAGATGGAGCCGCTGCTCGCCGAGCGCGAGAAGGCGGAGGAAGAGGTGCAGGGACTCCTCGAGCTCGCCGAATCGCTCGAGGGCCTGACGCGCAACGTCGGGATGCACGCGGGCGGCGTGCTGATCGCGCCGGGCCGCCTCACCGACTTCTGCCCGCTCTACACGCAAGCGGGCGCCGAGGGCATGGTCTCGCAGTTCGACAAGGACGACGTCGAGGCGATCGGGCTCGTCAAGTTCGACTTCCTCGGGCTCACGACGCTCACGATCCTCGACTGGACGCTTCGCTACGTCCGCCGCCTCGAACCCGGATTCTCGTCGACGCTCGACACGCTGCCGCTCGACGACAAGCCCGCCTACGACATCTTCCGCACCGGCAACACGGCCGCGGTGTTCCAGTTCGAATCGCGCGGGATGCGCGACCTCGTGAAGCAGGCGCCCCCGACGCGCTTCGAGGACGTGATCGCGCTGGTCGCGCTCTACCGTCCGGGCCCGATGGAGCTGATCCCCGATTACATCGCGCGCAAGAGCGGACGCGAGCGCGCCGACTACGTCGATCCGCGGCTCGAGCCGATCCTCGCGCCGACGCACGGCGTGATGATCTACCAGGAGCAGGTGATGCAGATCGCGCAGGCGATCGGCGGCTACACGCTGGGCCGCGCCGACCTCCTGCGGCGCGCGATGGGCAAGAAGAACGTCCAGGAGATGGCGAAGCACCGCGACGTCTTCGTCGCCGGCGCCGAGGCGAACGGACTGCCGCGCTCGAAGGCGACACACCTCTTCGACCTGATGGAGAAGTTCGCGGGCTACGGCTTCAACAAGTCGCA
The DNA here is from genome assembly GCA_035635175.1 of Casimicrobiaceae bacterium. Lineage (GTDB taxonomy): Bacteria > Pseudomonadota > Gammaproteobacteria > Burkholderiales > Casimicrobiaceae > CAIWHR01. Next base: position 4,356 of record DASQBO010000337.1, read on the forward strand.
CGCCGCCGCGTACGCTCTCGTCGCCTACCAGACCGCGTACTTCAAGGCGCATCACCCGAGCGCGTTCATGGCGGCGAACCTCGCGCTCGTGATGGACGACACGGACAAGGTCCGGCAACTCCGTGACGACGCGCTCGCG